>JAGFCB010000150.1 GCA_022394775.1 Candidatus Poribacteria bacterium | reverse complement strand
TAAAGCTACAGCACGATACGGAAAAGAAACAGATACTGGCGGAACACTTGAGTGTAATGAATGCCACAGGTAAAAGCGTGGGTTCGTAAAACGCACTCTCAAAAATAAAGAGTCAACTTGAAACGACAGCACTTCGTTTTCGGTTGAGAGGGCTGCTTGGGTCCCTCTGTGGAGCAGACGTAAGACGCTTCTTCGGAAACGCAAACTGCGACGAAGCACAAGCCCAATCCTTTAGGTTTGGGTGCCTTGACCTATACGTCTCCTTATATTCTTGCCAATAGGTTTTTGCGCGCACAATGTCTCGTGTTTGTGATGACTTGTCACCGCCACAGAGTAGAAGCACAATTGTATTAGCCACTTCACCGAAATAAATTCGATAGCCGCCCCAAAATGGAGACGGAGTTCAAAAACGCCACTCCCTACGGATTGGCAATCACCAAAATTGCCAACTTCAAGCCGGTCAAGTCGTCCTTGAATCCTGAGCCGTGTTTTCTGATCCCGAATGGATTCAAACCATTCCGTGAAAGGCTCTCTGCCGTTTTGGGTTCTGTGAAATTGCAGTTCTCGTTGGTGTGTGTTAGGCATTCACGGTTTCTCCGATCCCTACAATTAGCATAATCTATCCGACACACTTTGTCAAATAAAAACCCTTGATTTCCCGAACATTTTATGATACAATACAATCAAAAAGGATATGCCAATGAAAATTCTGGTTGTCGGGCAAGGTGGGCGCGAACACACACTCGTCTGGAAGCTCGCACAGAGTCAACTCGTAGAAAAAATCTATTGCGCGCCCGGTAATGCCGGCATCGCACAAATCGCAGAATCCGTCCCTATGCCAGATCGATTTACCGATTTAGCAGACTGGGCGGAATCTGAGAATATCGCGCTAACCGTTGTCGGTCCTGAAGCACCTTTGGCTGAAGGGATCGTTGATGTGTTCGCTGAACGCGGTCTGAAGGCTTTTGGACCCGATAAACGCGCAGCGCGCTTAGAAGCCAGCAAGGATTTCGCCAAACGACTGATGCTCGAAAATGGAATCCCGACAGCGGAACATCAGACGTTTACAGATGCCGAAGCAGCGATGGCTTATATTGAAGATCGCAACACACCTGTTTTCGTCAAAGCAAATGGACTCGCTGCAGGGAAGGGCGTTATCCCTGGACGCACCTTCAAAGAGGCATTGCAAGCCGTCACAACTATTTTACTCGATAGAACATTTGGCGACGCAGGCGATAGTGTCCTGATTGAAGAAGAATTGATCGGCGAAGAAGCCTCTTTTACTGTCCTGACCGACGGCACACACTGTCTCCCGTTTGTCTCTTCACAGGACCATAAAATGTCGCATGACGGGGATACCGGAAAAAATACAGGGGGCATGGGCGCATACTCGCCAGCACCTGTCATCACGCAGGAATTGCACGACTACGTTATGAAGGGTGTCGTTTATCCTACCGTCAACGGCATGGCGGCTATCGGCAGTCCATTCAAAGGTGTACTTTATGTCGGATTAATGATTACGGATACCGGACCGAAAGTCCTTGAATTCAACTGCCGTTTTGGGGATCCGGAGACGCAAGTCCTCTTACCGCGCCTTAAAAGCGATTTGGTGCCTTTGTTGATGGCGTGTATTGATGGGACGCTTGCGCAGCAGACAGATGTGCAGTGGTCCGATGAGGCAGCGGCATGCGTCGTTATGGCTTCCGGTGGGTACCCCGACCCATACGAGACTGGCGAGGCTATCACGGGGCTTGAAAGTGCGGATGCGATTGAAGGTGTGAGCGTCTTTCATGCTGGCACAAAACAGGATGGCACAAACATTGTCACCGCTGGTGGTCGAGTGTTAGGGGTCACGGCTGTCGCTGGCGGATTGCATGATGCAATTCAACGCGCTTATCAAGGTGTCTCCGCCATTCATTTTAATAACGCACATTTTCGGAACGACATCGGACATCGGGCATTAGAAGGTCTATAGCGAGGCAGAGATATGACCCCTGAACTCACCTATAAGATTGCGAAGTGTTGTCACCCCCAAGAAAATGACCCGATTACCGGCTATTTCAAGGAAGACGGCACGATTACTGTCCACTGCGCGACTTGCAACGCTGTGCAAGGTTTACGACCGGAGCGATTGTTAGCAGTCGCGTGGGATGAGATTCAGGCAACCGAAACCGCATCGGATGCTGTTCCACTTGCACCGGAGTTTACTGAGCTTGATGAGACCGATTACTTTATCCTTAAACACCATCAAGAGTTTGGAATGGATTATTCTATTGTCGTCGCTGAAGCCTTGCGGATTCCGCTTGAAGAGATGCACCAACGCCATCGCAAATTAAGAAATATTGGCGGTCTGAAACGCGTTGAAGGACGTATTATCCACTATCGTAAGAATATCGTCAAAGGCAAATGGATTAAGCACCGCAATCATACCTACTACGAACTCACACAGGAAGGCAAGACCTGGATTCTGGCTTTTGAAAATAAACAAGTTGCATCGGGAACATAGACACCACAAATCTCGAAAACCTATCCTTGTTCTCAAGCATGATAATTATTAAGATATACACATTAAAAATGAACAAAATAGGGAGGACGGAACCGTGTTAAATCAATTGTTGAATTGGCGAATTGACGCACAGCGACGTAAAAATCGGATGCGCTCTGTCATCTTACTGTCTCTTATCCTACACCTGATTATTGCTATTGTCTACCTTTTCCTCCCGTTGAATCAACTCGCCGAAGAAGATACGGATCTCTTTGCGGTTGATTTGCTGAACGATCTGGACGCGCCTAAGAAGCGGAAACAGAAACCCAAACCACCCCTCACGAAAAAACTGCTGGATCCGAACCAAAAACTCGCCAGAGATGCAATGGATCGGAAGATTGAAGCCGCTCGAAACAAGATAGATGAGGTCGTCAAACTCAGCCCGCGCGTTGTCCTTGAAGACGTGGAAGTCAATAAGGCTCCGTTAAGTGAAGTCATTCCAGATGTTATGACGGATGCCCAATTGCGAGATGCTGAAGCCTCAAACCTCAGTCGGTTAGTCGCACAACCCGGACGTACCGATGGACGTGGTATCGTTACCGGTAGAGTCCGAGCAAAAGGCGATGGGATGGGACGATTCCGTGGGGACGGACAGGGCGGCGGCGATGGACTTCTCGGTGGTGGTGGAAAATCCGGTATTTCTGATCGCCTCGGCCTCATCGATTTCCTTGGCGAATTCGGTGGTCCTAAAGATGTCGTTTATTGTCTGGATGTGTCGGCGAGTATGCAGGCAGCAGGACTGCGAAAACTGTTTCTTGCTGTTAACTCTCTCAAAGATTCTGTGTTAATGCTTGGAAGTGAAGATACCTTGAACTTGGTAACTTTCTCTACAAGGGCAAGAGCGATGAGTCAGGAGATGCTACCAGCAAATGTTGCCAGTATGGAGCGTACCTTGAAATACCTTGATAAATTCACGCCTCAGAGTATTCAAGGCAATACTGGAACGAATATTCTTACTGCGCTTGAAGTCGCGCTAACATTTGATCCGTCTGTCATTGTCTTAGTAACGGATGGACTTCCTACTGCTGATCCTAATTATCCTATCGAAGTCAATAAAGACGTAATTCTTGAGAAAGTGCGAGAAAAAAATGTTAATAACGCTATTATCTATGTCGTCGCACTTGAGATTGATATAAAACGTTCACCTGGCGCGAAACTGCTTGTTTCTCTCGCAGAAGAGCATAACGGGAAAATAAAGGTAATTGGTACCGACCTGTTGCATCAATATGTAAAACAGGATGGTCCCGCTGAGTAACTGCACCTAAAATTGGAGTGAAAATATGAATCAGAAATCTGCCTCAGGCATGATCCAGCAATTTAGATTAGAGGGCAAAGTGAGCCTCGTCACCGGGGCGAGTCGCGGGATAGGGCTTGCAATGGCGGAAGGACTTGCTGGCGCGGGTTCGGATCTCGTTATCGCAGGTAGAAAAATAGAGACATTGACACCCATTGCCGAACGGATTGCTGAGGAAACCGGTAGAAAGATCCTCCCGATTCAGGCGGATGTCGGCGATCTGGCAGAAATTGACGCGCTCGTTGCAGAGACTGTGGGAACACTCGGTCGCCTTGATGTGCTCGTTAACAATGCCGGTGTCAATATACGCAACCCCGCAATGGAGTTCACCGAAGAAGATTGGGACTTCGTTACGGATGTTAATCTAAAAGGTGCGTTCTTTCTCGCGAAAGCCTGCGGTAATATCATGAAGGAACAGAAATCAGGTAAGGTCATCAATACTTTATCGCTCACCTCGGCGATTGGGCTGCCGACAAGTGTCGCATACACGGCGGCGAAGGGCGGTCTGCTCCAATTAACAAAACTGCTCGCTGTGGAGTGGGCGGAGTATAACATTCAGGTGAACGGCATCGCACCCGGTTTTATCAGAACCGAGATGACTGCCCCCGCACGTGAAGACAACCGGAATGAATGGATTCTCAATCGGACACCGGCGTATCGGTGGGGTGAGCCTGAGGACTTGGCAGGTTTGACAATCTTCTTTGCGTCTAATGCCTCCGACTTTGTCACGGGGCAAATGGTCTTCGTTGACGGTGGGTTCATGGCAGGTAGCGACTGGAGGCGGCGTTCCTAAGATGGGAAAAGATAACAATCCGAGGCAAGACGAGAACCCTGCAGCATTCACACAAATCCAACAGATTCTCCACGAATTCCAGATTGAAAATGTTTCGCTCTTTGACCACGATCCTGTTCTACGGATACAGGTTTCGGATGCCCAATTTGCGCGTGCGCTTCAATTGCGAGAAGCCTTGGTTGAACGGATAAAACCCCTCGGCTACCGATTTGTCGCTATTGATTTAGATGAAGGGTAGAGACGATGAGAAGTGTCTACCAGTTGGAATCCTGCGCAACGAAAAATTTGATTTTTACCAGAGAGTATGGTATAATTTTAAAGCAAAATGCATAAGTGGACGCTTGGCGAAATCTGGTGTTCATGCTCAAGGACCCGAGGGGACATGGGAGGGCTGAGTCTAATAAAAAACGGCGCGAAACTTAAGGAAAGCGATGCAGAAAACTGGACAGGATCTCTCACCAACAAAGCACCTTGTCACCACATACCTCAACGAGATTAAGAGTAAGGTTGATGCCTGTATCTTTGATTTTCTCCCAACCGCTCATCAACACCCAGATGTGCATCAGTTGTACCAGATGATGTTAGACTACCCACGCCGTGCTGCGAAAGGGTTGCGTCCTGCGCTCTGTATGCTTATCTGTGAAGCGTTCGGCGGAGATCCGCAGCGCGCCATCAATACTGCTGCCTCACTTGAACTCCTCCAGAATTGGCTCCTCATCCACGATGACATCGAAGACGGATCCGAACTTCGTAGAGGTGAACCTTGTCTGCACCAGAAGCACGGGATTCCGATGGCGATCAACGTTGGCGATGCACTCCACTGCAAAATGTGGGAAATGCTACACCGAAACACTGAAATTCTCGGGCACGAACTCGCCTTCCGTATTTTATCTGAGTTCATACAGCTCAGTAACCAAGTCGTTGAAGGACAACATATTGAATTGAGTTGGGTCAGCGATAACCGTTGGGATCTTGATGAAGACGATTATCTAACGATGTGTATACAGAAGACTGCTTGGTATACCTGCATTACACCCTGTCGAGTCGGAGCGATCATCGCTGGCGCGAATGAAACTGAAGTAGATAGCCTTGTTGAACTCGGTAAAGAACTCGGTGTCGCTTTTCAGATTCAAGACGATGTCCTGAATCTCATCGGTGATGTCGGTCGGTACGGAAAAGAGATCGCCGGTGATATTAGTGAAGGCAAGCGGACCCTCGTCCTCATCCATCTGATCAATGCTTGTACCGCTGCCGAAGCGCGACATGTGATTGACATTATGGCACGCCCGCGCGACGAAAAGACAGAGGCAGAGGTTGAGAGTGTCCTTCAATTGATGCAAAAATATAAGTCTATTACCTACGCACAACACCGATCTCAAGCACTGTTACGGGAAGCCGCTGGGAGATTTAAAAACAATTTCGCCCATCTACACGATGGGCAGGCGAAGCAGATATTTTTATCTTTAATCCATTTTTTCGTTGAACGGGAATATTAAATAGTTGTCAGTTATTGGTTATCAGTTGTCAGTTAAAGAGATATCTGATTAAACTATACTGCTCTTTAACCGATGGCCGATGACCCGTAAAAGAAGTTTTGATAATCACAAAGTCTCTTTCTTTAACCATCAACTCGACTCCGTTATAGAAGAATGTTAAGGCACGAGTTGATGGTTAAAACTGAAAGATTTTTTTTCGAGAAAAAAATCGTACTGACAACTGATAACTACTAAAAAGGAGAAGTCCATGAACGATATTTCCTCTGGTAAATTGCGAGGTATCATGAAACTCGCTGATGCCAATGGTCGCTTTAAAATGATGGCGATTGACCAGCGAGGCTCCATGGTACAAGCACTCGCAGATGCACTTGACAAGGACAAAACAGATGTCCAATATGAAGATGTCGCTGCACTTAAAACTTTGATCACTCGCGTCCTTTCCCCAAACTCTACCGCAGTCCTTACAGACCCGATTTACGGGCACCCCTACTCTATCACTGAAATCCCAAGGGATGTCGCGTTACTGCTGGCTTATGAAGAATCCGGTTATGTCAGCGAAGGTGTCGGCGAGAACGAACGTCTCTCGAATCCGATCGAAAACTGGACGATTGCGAAGGCACAACGCGCTGGCGCAGATGCCATTAAACTCCTCGCTTACTATCATCCCGATGCTTCCGCGGAAACCCTCAAGCACCAGCAAGCGTTTGTACGCCATGTTGGTGATGAATGTGAAAAGCAGGATCTACCATTTCTCTTGGAATTGGTCAGTTATGCCCTCGAAGGTACGACGAAGAGTGTTGGGTTCGCTAAACAGAAACCTGATCTCGTTATTAGGAGTGTTGAAGAGTTCATAGATCCAAGCTACAAAGTTGATATCCTGAAATTAGAATTTCCGGCCGACTTGAAGTACACAGCGGATTATCAGAATGCAAGTTTTTATGCTGGCGAATCGGCGTATGAACTCGCTGAAGTGAAGGAAGTCTGCCAAAAATTGGATGAGGCTTCAACGTTGCCCTGGGTGATTTTAAGCGCGGGTGTAGATATTGAGGAATTTATTGAGAACGTGAATCTCGCAGCTGGTGCTGGTGCCAGTGGTTTCCTCTGTGGACGGGCTATCTGGAAGGATGCTGTTCAATACTACCCGGACACTGACGCGGTTAATAAGTTCCTTGAAAACGAAGCGACGACGAACTTCAAGAACGCGAATGCTGCAGCAGAAAGCGCACTGCCGTGGTTTGAACATCGACAATTCGGTGGCTCCGAAAACGTTCAAGTTGCCAAGCAGTCCGCAACGTGGTATCAGGATTATTAGACTGGACGGTTTGGCGAACGCGGAAATAGTTATCAGTTTTCAGCTCGGTTTTTGATTGTTGGTCAGCCCTTGGTAACCGTCGTTACCGAATTGCAGTGCTAACGGTTACCAAAAGACATCTGCGGACAGAAAACTTCTTAACTGCCGGCTGATAACTGCCGACTGGTAACTGCGTCGTCGATTTTTTCAAGGATTTTTTGGGCAATATGGAGGGTTGTTTCTTCGGAAACCGCTCCTCCTATTTCCGCTACCAACACAACGAGAGCCTGTTGGACGAACAGAAAATTCGCACCCGCTTGCCAGACAACATCACCCAGACCGTGTTCGCTATTCGGCGGGGGCTGATAGATAGAGTCATATCCGCTAAATGTTAACACCGTCTTTGCTGAGAGTCGAAATCTACCTTCATCAGCCGCTGTGCGGGCTTCGTCGTGCGACTCGAAAAACCAATAATGAATGGCAACTTGCTGTGATGCCGAGTTGTTCAACCACCATCTGTCGCGCCAACCGAATTGGGCTACAGGCGGCTTTGGGGCTGTTGGAGAATAGAGCTCCTGTGCGGAAGCATGACGCGCCACTAAATCCTTCAGGTCATCAGCTGTGAGTTGAATTGATTCAAACGTAAGTTCCATAAGGATATAATAACATCTCTGAAACCTATTTTCAAATTAAATGCATATTGTAGCCACCAAAGCACAAAACACCTCTCCTTCGCTGGCGAGGTTTGTAACCTCGCCTTCCCGTGGGTGTATAGGTAATTATGGGATTTACTATAATATGTAGATTATCATAGAAAAATGCGTAAGTCCTAATAAATTCACTAATGAAATAATGAAGATTTTCTCGACACAGAACAACAAATAAAAAAGAATACCATGCCTGTTGATCGGTATGCTTACTACAAAACTTTGGCAGCTGCACCAAAAATATGAGAATATTAGCACGATATATACTTAAAGAATTTTTGCCACCTTTCATAATAGCACTTATCTGTTTCACCCTCATGCTCATCTTCAACGACCTCTTTCGGTTGACGAAACTCTTTGTGCAGAAGGGTGTGAGTCCGCTCTATCTCGTTGAGCTGCTGATCTATGTGATGCCAGCGACGGTTGTGTTATCGCTACCGATGGCAATGTTAGTCGCTATTTTGCTGGCACTTGGAAGACTCTCTACGGATAACGAGATTATCGCGATGAAGGCGCACGGCATCGCTTTCCATCAACTCATGCTACCGCTTTTAGGGATTGCTGTGGTATTAAGTGCCGCCGATCTTATGTTGATAGACTATGCGCTGCCACAGGCAAATCGTGCTTACGCCAGCCTCCAACGCGATATCCGCAGACACAAACCCGCGTTCATTTTGGAAGAAGCGACTGTCATGAAAGAGTTGGAAAATGAAGGGAAACTCTGGATGTACGAGTTTACGGATGCAAAGAGTGGTCGCATGCAGGACGTCAAAATCTGGGATAATATCTGGAGCGGGCGACCCCGATTCAGCCATGCACAAGAAGCAACGCTCGGTTTTGAAGGCGGTAGAGCGATGCTCACCCTTTACAACGGACTCACTTACGAGCCTGAAACCAGCAGTTTAGACGACTTTCGGATAACAAAATTTCAGCAACAACAACTCGCACTTCAGTTGACCGAAGATCTTGAACGCAGTGCAGTTCAGAACCAGAACCCGCGTTCAATGCGTATTTCACAGCTCAAGACGTTCATTGGGACATTGAAATCCACTTTACATACCAGTACAAACCCAGACTACACTCACCAGAAAATTCGATCTGCCGAGGTTGAATACCACAAAAAATTTGCTATCCCCTTTGCGTGTTTGGCACTCGGGTTAATAGGTGTCCCATTAGGACTGATGGTGAAACACGGGGGTAAGATGCTCGGGTTCGGGATCGGCTTAGCGGTGATTGTAGTGTACTATTTACTGCTACAAGTCGGCCAGAACGCAGGTATGAACGGAATGTTATCACCGCCCCTCGCCATGTGGCTTCCCAATATTGTGATAGGTGTATTCGGGATCGCCTTCACCTTCTGGATGATCGCTGAAGGAAAAATCCATGCTTGGCGCGACCGAGACAACAAGTTCCCGATTGTCGTCGGTACGAAAGCCGAATCTTAACCGAAACTTCACAATGTCTTCAACCACACAAAATCTTAAAAATATTGATGTAGGACGTACGCCTTGAACATTCTTGACCGGTACCTGCTTCGTGAATACCTGAAAGCCTTTGTTGTCGGGCTTTTATTTTTCATTGCGCTGATTGTCATCGTGCGGTTGTTAGATTACGATCTCAAGAAATTTGAAGATGATATTTCCTACGCAACGGCTGTCAAGATCGTCTTGTATCAAGCCCCACGTCGGATTATGGAGATGGTGCCAATTGCGGGGTTTGTCGCTGTCTTTTTCACACTCGGACGGATGGTTAGGCGTAACGAATTTACAGCGATGAAAGCAGGCGGGATTAGCATTTATCGACTCCTTGCCCCTATTTTAGTTGTTACGCTTATTATTTGTGGGCTCTTCGCCGTTTTTTACAATCGGGTTGCTTCGCCTGCCTTTCACGAAGCGCATCTCTTGCAAAATAAAGTCAAGCCGCGACGGGGTAGGAACATTGTTTTTAAAGGCAAAGATAACAGTATCTTTTATTCCCAGCGGATTGTTTTAGATGAAAAGAAAATCAATCAGTTGACGATTTATGAACATGATCCGGAGAACCGGCTTGAGCGTATAACTTTCGCGAAGACCGCGACTTGGACACCGACCCAGTGGGAACTCACCGATGGGTTCATTCGCCGCTTTGAGCAGGGTATTGAAGTCGATTACGAAACTTTCGACACCCATGTTATTGAACGCCATGAGGACCCTGCCCGTTTTATCGGAAGTGAAAAGGATCCGAGGGCAATGACGATCAAAGAACTCCGCGAGCAGATCGCCTATAAACGTGAAGCGGGGCAGATTTCACGCAAGGAGCAGGTGAAATTGCATCATAAAACGGCTTACCCGTTCGCTGCTGTCGTCGTCGTGATGCTCGGGGCACCTATTGCTATCCGATTCGGTAAGGCTGGATTTTTTGCTGGACTGGTCATCGCGTTTTTCCTCTCTTTCATCTATTGGGCACTCTCTTTCGCGACGCTTGAAGGGTTGAGTGAGAACGGTAAACTCCATCCGTTTCTTGCCTGTTGGGGAGCGAATATCCTGTATGGCATTGTTGGCGGAATCATGATCTGGCGTACGCCTAAATAAAGAGGATTTACACTTCCTCTTAAAGTCCCCTTGATAAGGGGGATTTAGGGAGTTATTGTATTTTGGGTAACACCACAGAAAACATGATCTCCTCAAAAATTGGTAACCTCTTCTTCAAAATCCGTAGTTTCACCCCGATTCCGTTCATCTTAGCATTGCTCTATTTCGCAGCACCTGTGTGGCACACAGTGGCGATCGGTGTGCCATTTATTGTTGTCGGTGAGTTTCTACGGATATGGGCAGTCGGATATGCCGGTGCTTCTACGCGTGCGAGAACGCTCGGCGCTGCTCGTGATCTCGTCACGACGGGTCCCTATGGATATGTTCGCAACCCGCTCTATCTCGGCAATTTCCTGCTCAGTCTCGGTGTCTGTCTTGTGGCAAATGTTTATTGGCTTGTCGCAGTGCTGATTGTCGGCTATTTCTTCCAGTACCTACCTATTATCGCGTTAGAAGAGGCATATCTGTTGGAATCCTGCGGTTCAGTGTATCAAGTCTACCGAGAACAGGTGCCTCGTTTTATTCCTCAGTTCTATTCCTATCCAGAGGCATCTCCACATGATTTCTCTTTCGCACGTGCTATTAAGAGTGAAAAACGGACTTTGACAGCAATTGTCTGTGTCGTCGGGTTGATTTTCGCGAGACATATTATAGGCGTTTAGCAGCCCTTTTTTCACGAGCGGAGCTTTTAACGCCTGTACAAACTTTCTCCAATAAACTACGATTTAAGGGATAGTTCCCGCTTTTTAGGATTTTTCTGAAAGTATGCCCCCTTTTCTATGAAAAATTGTGTCATTAATAATTGAAATCTTCATTACTCGACAAATATGCAGAAACGAAGATAGATGTTTGTAATATCTCTTCACACGGAAAGTGATGAGCCGAATGCCGAAAATTTGAGTCCACAACTGGATATTTATGAGAAACATTCTATAAACAAGGCAGCCTTCGTGTTTGTCTCAGACAGTTTAAAGGCTCTGATAGCCTCAAGAAAGGAATCGAAATGTCAACGCAATCTATAAAAAAGAAACAGGTTTCATGGCAGACAATGCAAGGTCTTTCAGCCTTTTGGTTTTTCGTATCGCGTCCCGATATAGAAAGCATATTCACCTTGATTGGCATCAGTATGGTGTTAATCGGTTTCGGTATCAGCCCACTATACATAAAAGATAAGTCCGTCTCTGTGTATATTGTAGCAACAATTATGGTTGCTTTGGGCGCTGGTATTGGGGGATTGATAATTGGGGAACTCTTGGAAAGGCTATTTGCTGAAACCCCAACAGATATTGCAGATAGTTGGGTAGCTGGCACCACTTTGATCTGTTCAAGTCTCGGAATTTTGGCATGGATCTTTATAGTTCTAAAAATATCACCAATAACCCGTCCACCGCTTATTGCTATTACCCTTTTTGCTATTGCGGGGGTATATTCTCTAATTTATGGTGTCCTATCCGTAAAGACCGTCCTTCTTGATGATACTCAGATAACGTCGGCGTGGGGAGAAGGGATAGCCTTTATTTTTAATGGTTGCGCCATGATTGTGTGGACGCACCTCGTTACACGGAAAATGTCTATTGAAAATTCTAAGATATTCGTGATATGTTTGATGATTGCTGGAGTTGCTACCGTTTTAGTCGGAATTGCGGGTGTTCTTGACGCAATATTTTAGTGGCAATAGCACTTAATTCGGAGTAGCTGAGCAAATGTTTAAGAGAATCGCAGAAAGACTTACAGCACACCAATGAAAAAATAAATCATGAAGGGTGTCTATTAGGAATTTTTGAAGTTCTGTGGGCATTAGTGAATCGTAAAAATAAATAGATATATTCGTAGCACAAACTTTTAGTTTGGGTTTCCAGTCTGAATGCCTTTGACAGGCATTCAGACTGTTCGAGAACGCCCGATTAATTGAGGGTGTTTCATTATTCATGTCGGTTTCGTACCGCAAACTGTTAGTTTGCGGGCAATCAACGGACAACAATGAATAGCATCTGTCCCTGAAAGACTACAATCTAACAGATTGTGGTACAAAAGAGTTCTTATCGTTAGATTTTACGAGTTGCAGCACGACTTGCTATTGTTGGGGGTCGCAATAATTTATGAAACACCCTCATTTAATTATAAGGTTTAATATAATAGGCGGCGCATGCTCCGCCTCTATAAAACTATACCTGCGCCAATCCCGCGCGTTCTCGAAAACGATTAAACGTTTTCAGAATCCCTTGTTCCATCGTGTAGGCAGGCGTAAACCCCATCTCTTCAGCGATAGGCGTTGCATCATAATCCCACGAAATACCAAACACACCCGGCTCCAACGTAATCTCTGCCTCCGGCACCAATGTCTTGAGGTATGCCACACCTTCTTTGACGGGGCGGATACCCCCCTTCACATTGAAAACACGCGTCTGTGTTGTCGGACAGGTACATGCCATAACAATCGAACGAGAGACATCCTCAACGTATTGCCAATCCACTGCATCGTCACCGAAAGGACAAACGTGCGGTTCACCCATCGCTACCGCCTCAATCATCTGCGTCGTGAACGAACTCATCCCGCGTGTCCTACCCACACCGTAGACGGCCGTGAATCGAAGTCCGATTGAATCAACACCATAAGCATCGAAATAGTGGGTTGCATATTTCTCGTTGAGAGATTTACACGCGCCGTAGATAAACTTAGGATAGTGTGGCGCGTCGTTGAGAATCTGTTGGTGGTTGTAATCCTCTGGAGCACCAAAGACTGCAACGCTGCTTGCCCAGACGACACGTTTAAGATTGAAAATGCGCGCCGCTTCCAATATGTTAATCGTGCCTTCGCAGACGATCTTTAACGCTTGCGGTGGATTCGCATTGCATGCGGGGACCTGCCATGAGGCGAGGTGGATAACCCTATCAATTTCGTGTTCTTCGATGGTGCGTAAAACGTGCGGCAGATCCGTGATGTCGCCTTGCACGAAGGTAAAGCCTTCAATCTGTTCGTCCGTGAGCACCATCTTTGGGATGGTCAGGTCGTAAGCAAAATCATAAACCACTACCTTTTCACCGGCAGCCAATAGGTCGCGGATGACGTAAGTACCGATGCAGCCCATGCCACCGGTGAGCAGATATGCCATAATCTTTTTTCTCCTCTTACAGGAACACAATCGCCGAATCGTGATGTGTCTTTGTAGGATCGAGCTGTGCTCGCGATCTTTTTCTTCTTACTCGCTTAGAGAGGCGTTTCCACGTTCACGAGAATATCGTCACCTTCCACTTTAACAGGGTAAGTCGGCACTTTCTCCTCACCTGGCCATACACACTCACCTGTCGTCACATCAAATTCCCACATGTGAAGTGGACACGTAACACAGTTTTTATCTAAAAAGCCGTAACTCAAAACGCCGCCAAGGTGAGGACAGATGTTGTTCATGGCATAATACTCACCTTCCACATTGTAGATACCGATGAAAACGCCTTCAACTTTCACACCGATACATTTACCGGGTTGAATCTGATCGGTTGTCGCGGCTTTTACAAATTGTGACATAATTTCTCCGTTTTTTCGTGTCTAATACGAAGCGTAAGATTAGAATCGCAGCAGGATTTTCTGGTGCGATTTTCTGATTGATGCAATATCGCTGTGGAGACTATGCATCATCCATCGGGTACAGGCTACATCCGCCGTCTACAAGAAGCACTGCGCCTGTCATATAGTCTGCGGCGGAACTACATAAAAACAAAAAGGCGTTTGCCACCGAATCAAGCGGTTGCATAACGCCGAGTGGAATTGCTTTTTGTGCACGGGCGCGGTAGATCGGATCCGTATCCCACTGTTGTTTGGCGAGTCCGACACTAACAATACCGGGCGCGACCGCATTGGCACGAATCCCTTTATCTGCCAATTCCCGTGCGAAAGAACGCATGAGCTGCTTCATTGCAGCTTTGCTCGCGTTATAGGGGCCAATCTCGGGCCACGGCACGTCAGCAACCCAAGATGTCGTAAAAATGAGGTGTCCTTTGACACCATCTTCAAGCATTGAACGGGATGCGGCACTGCCCAATAAAAACGCTGTCCGGACATTGACTGCCATCGTTTCATCCCACTCTTCTGTTGTGTAATCTAACAAAGGCTTTGGAATCACCATACCGATATGACATAGCGCGACGTGGATAGGTCCAAATCGCTCGCGCGCAGCATTTACCAACAGGTCGGTTTCAGCGGTATTTGTCAAGTCGGCTTTGACGTAGTTAATTTTTTCTATGTCAATTCCGTGCTGGCTGAGTCGATCCGTTGCCAATTGATCTGACAGGATATCGTTCACCGTTACATTTGCACCGTGTGCCGTTAATTTTTCAACGATTCCGATTCCGATCGCTCCGCACCCACCGGAGATAACGATGTGTTGTCCGATAAGTGCATCGTTACGGAAAGCCATTGCCGGATCTCCTGTTATTTCGTCATCACTTTACCTTCACCCCGCGGATCCGTGCCGCCGTCATGGTGAGTTCCATCATTCCATAGACGGACACCGTGTCCGGGACCGCCAATCCCCGCACTACCTGTGATTTCATGCCCAAGTTCTCTCAGTGCTGCGAGCACCTCTTCACCCGCACGCTGTTCGACTTGAATCGGTTCGGCACCATCGCTATGGAAGCGCGGTGCGTCTAATGCCTGCTGCATTGACACTTGCAAGTCCATGAGGCTGACGCTGATGTTAAGTTGGTTATTCTGGATAGTCCTACCGCCGGGGATACCGTAAGTCGCAAAAGGTTTACCGTCCCGCGTAGCGAGCATCGGACCCATGTTATGAAGCGGACGCTTCTGAGGTCCAACAGAGTTTGCGAGTCCGGGTCTCGGATCAAAACGTCCGACACCGTGCCCGAAGAGCAACCCTGTTCCGGGGACTGTCACCATTGAACCGAATCCGCCGCCGTGCGTCTGCGTCAGAGATACCATATTTCCATTGGCATCCGCTGTGGAGATATGGCTTGTGCAGTTCATCGGTTCATGATAGACGACTTCCCCGGGTTGCGGCGATTTCAGTCCGGCTTTCAGCTTTTCACTGAGTGTTGCCGTGAAATTATCAGAGAGTTCGGCTTCGATGTCTATGTCAACGACTTTCGGATCTCCAAATCGGCGGAGTCTTTCGGGCCAGCAGACCTTCATCGCTTCAGCGAAAAGATGGAACCTTTCAGGAACAGACATCTCTGCGACATCAAATTCCTCTACCAGTCGAAGCATCTGTAAGGTCGTCAGTCCACCTGCACCAAGCGGGGCTGTATAAACCGAGTAGCCTCGGTACTGTATCTGGTAGGGTTCGGTGATGAAAGAGCGGTAATCCTTCAAGTCATCCGCGGTTATGCAGCCGCCTAATTCCTGAATGTGGTTTGCGATTGTTTCAGCGATTGCCCCTTCATAGAAGGCAGAAGCCCCACCTTCTGCGACTGCCTCTAAGGTTCGGGCGAGGTCAGGGTTGGTAAGCACTTCCCCTTTCTTCGGAGGTCTGCCATTTTTCAGGAAAACACGTGCTGTTTCTGGAAAATCCTGTTTCCAGCGTTCCGCGTTTCCGGCAATCCCACCGCGGTTAGCACTATTCGGCGCGTAGCCGTAACGGGCAGAGTTAATAGCGGGTTGGAGCACATCAGCGAGCGGTAGCGTTCCAAACTCTGTCAATGCTAAGCACAAGCCAGCGACGACGCCCGGCACTCCAACAGATAACGGACCGTGAACATTTACGCGTCCCGGCACTCGATACCCCGCAACTGTATCGGGCGCATCTTCAATCGTGAACATGTCTTCGGCAGCAGCTGCGGGTGCTGCGGAGTTGTAATCTATTGCGACGACATCTTGCGTTTTGCTACGATAGATAAGCACGCACCCGCCGTAACCCGCAATGCCATTGTGCGAGGGTTCCACAACCCCTTCTGCAAATGCTGCGGCGACGGCAGCATCGACAGCATTCCCGCCCGCAAGGAGCATCTCAAATCCCGCCTGCGCGGTGCGAGGGTGTGGTCCTGCAACAGTGCCATAGTCTATTTTGTGTGAATTCACAAATTTTTCCTTTCGCTGAAGGCTAATACACGAAATTCTAAAGTTTTTTTACAGAAATGTCAAGTAATTCAGACATTGTATCCGCTTTTTTTCTCTATTGATAGTAAAATCTGCAATTAAGGACACCTTTTTCTGAACTGATTGCTATTTGCTGACTGCTGACTTCCTCCATTGGCATTTTCCTTTGACATGTCGCCCATAACGGTGTATAATACAGGAGTGTATAAAAAATAAAAGACACCATCATATATTAACAGTCGGAAGAAATTCGGAAGTGAGAAACTATAATGTCTCCTCGTCGGCAAGCACGCATCATTGCGATGCAAATACTGTATCAAATTCAACTTACCACCGCGCCTGCGTCAATCGTCATGGAGCAGTTTTGGAAGAGCCAGGAGACATCTCCAGAACTCCGTCCATTCGCAGTGGAACTCGTTGAAGGCACAACTTCACACCTCAAAACAATTGACGCATTGCTCCAGAAGACTTCTGAAAATTGGAAACTCCATCGAATGCCTATCATAGACTTATCGATTTTACGATGCGCGACCTATGAGATTCTCCATATCAGCGACATTGATCCAGCAACCTCGATTAATGAGGCGATTGAGATTGCCAAAGTTTATAGCACCCCAGATTCCCCTAAATTTATCAACGGAATCTTGGATAGTATCCAAAAAGAACACCTAAATATATCTGAAAACGAAAGTGTTTGACTGCGGAATAGACGCTATATTGCGAAAAATAAAAGAACAGGGTTTGTATAAAAATACACATGGTTAATTTAAAAAATCTGACGCTATGCTTGTTGTTCTTGTTTCCGATGCACATGAGTGCCGCACCCGAATTTGAATTTGTGAGCGAATTCGGTGGGAAGGGAGAAGGGGACGCACAATTCGCTGAAACCTTGTTCATGGCGTTTGGACCTGACGGTGCTATCTATGTGGCAGATACGGATAACTTCCGAATCCAGAAGTTCACTGAAATGGGAGCGTTTGTATTTGACATCCAGATGGAGACAGAGAGCGAATTCCGGTTTATTAACCCGACGGCTATTGCTGTCGGAATGGATGATAGCATCTATGTGATGGACTGGATGTTCGTTCAGATTTCAACCCCAAATTCGGGACCGAAAATCTTTAACTATAGTCCGTGTGTTCATAAGTTTGACGCACAAGGCGTGTTTGTCGCAAGCTACCCGATACAGGATTTCAGCCAGAAGATAGCACCACTTGAGGCAGCCGCACCCGGCTTAGATGCTGAAGGCAATTACGCGCGCATTATCCCGCAAGGAGACACGAGACGAGCGTTTCTTCTGACGGTAGATGTCAACGGGAGCCTCTATATCTGCGATGGCGGCGTGGTTTACAAACTCAGTGCCGCAGGTGAACCTGTTTCCGACTATCCACTCGCGCAACCCGGAACCGGACATCTCGTGCATCCCGTGGATATGACAATAGATACATCAGGGAATATATACGTTGTTGATGAAAAGGGACATCGGATCCTGAAATATAGTCCAGAAGGGAAGTTTTTACAAGTTTTCGGTGAATACGGCGACGCAGCCGGACAATTTATCGCTCCCTTTCGGATAGCAGCATTGACAGATGGCACACTCCTCGTCGCTGACACCGCAAAGTACTTAAAAGATTTCGCCTCTACACTCCCGAAGCGGCTGGACGATCCAACGCGACGCTACACCGGTGATACACAATTGTTTCGTTACCGTCTACGCCGTATCCAACGATTTACTACAGATGGTGAATACACCCAGAAGCTGCTGATCCCGTTTCGACGGGAGGTTGAGACCGATGTCGCCCTTCAACTTAAGGGGATTGATGGGAGTGGAAATCTCTACTATCTCAATCCAACGGAATTGCTGTTTCGAAAATATATCCCAACGACACCCTTGATTTCTTCGATGTTTCAAACGGAACTCAAACTTCGCTATACACGCGATCTCCAAGATATTGAAATTGATAACCAAGATGACTTAGATGCAGACCTCTACACCAAATCCGATTTTGATGAACAGATTGTTCAGGACGCTGTATACGCAAATTTAATGCTATCTTATGATCTCAATGAATCCTTCCGTCTCGCGCTTTCCAATCGACTCACTTATGTCCACATGACCGATACGAGTTATTATCGGGCAAGGGATTTTGAAGATTTCCGCGGGAGTTTCAATCAAGACGATCGGGCGACTGAAAACTCTTGGGATGATCGGGTTCAGATTGATTTCACGTGGGTTCGGGACCATAGTTTCTACAATTATCGGGAGGCACGCGCATTTGCGTATTTCAGCGTCATACATCTTGATTTCAGCAACGATGCCCTGAATCCATCCAACTTTCGGTTCTTTGATTTCAACGCCGATCTCTCTGATTGGGGAGCAGGTATCTATTACGACCTAAGTCGGACCTTCCGCTTGAATTTTGAAATCACACATTTTTTCGGCGAAAACAGATACACCTATATTGACGAGACCAATGTCCTCTATGCCACTGGGTTTCAGGAGGCAAACTTCATACGGGCAGCTTTGTTCATAAACGGGGTTTTTTGATATTAGGAGTGACCCCTAAGCCACTTTTTGTAAGGAAATAATGCAGATGAAACGAGTGGGTGTGATTTAAAATTGTTGAAAAAACGTTGCAATATTCCCAATAATCATATATTATCGAATTAAGAGTTGTTTTAAGGGATGAAACACACCCTCCAAATTCTGAAATCTATTGTCGCTAAACA
Source organism: Candidatus Poribacteria bacterium (assembly GCA_022394775.1). GTDB lineage: Bacteria > Poribacteria > WGA-4E > WGA-4E > WGA-3G > WGA-3G. Next base: position 3,563 of record JAGFCB010000150.1, on the reverse strand, counting down.
CATAGGCACTCATATCTAACGGGAGGCATTACTATGGCAACTTTTGGAACAGGTGATTATCAATATGAGGTTGTAGAAGGATGGGGGATGATACCTCAACTCGGTCTCGTCTCCGGTGTGGCGTGTGACGCAAATAACCGCGTCTATGTCTACAACCGAAGTCCACAACCCGCTATGCTCGTTTTCGAGGCGGATGGCACATTCGTTACCGAATGGGGCAAGGATATCTTCCAGAAACCGCACGGCATCTGGATTAGCCCTGATGATGAGATTTATACGACGGATACTGTTGATCACACAATCCGAAAATTTTCGCTTGATGGCGAATTATTGCAGACATTTGGTACGGTGAATCAACCCGGTGCACCGGGAGGTCCCTTTAATGAACCGACGCGTGCTGTCCTTTCTGCCTCTGGGGAGATGTACGTCTCCGATGGCTATGGTCAATCACGGGTACACCGGATGACTGCTGATGGTGAAGTGATCGTTTCGTGGGGCGCACCGGGCACCGGACCCGGCGAATTTAACCTGCCACACGATGTCACCGTAGACCACAACGACCGCGTCTATATTCTTGATCGTGGCAACTTACGGTGTCAGATTTTTAACAACAACGGTGAATACCTCACTGAGTGGACTGACCTTCGTTCACCGAACGATCTCTTCATTGATAGTGATAATATTATTCATATCGCCGAAGGTGGGCAACGTATCAGTATCATGACACTTGAGGGTGAAGTTATCGGACGGTGGGGCGAAAAGGGTGATGCGCCTGGACAGTTCAGCGATTCGCCGCACGGTATATGGATTGATTCAAATGGAGACATCTATGTTAGCGAAGTCATCGCCGACAGACGTTTCCAGAAATTCGTGAGGATTTAGTAAGTTTTGAAGAAACCTTATTATTTTAGCGGCGCAGCTTGCAAGCGCATATTGCTGGCCACAATTGTTTTTATTGGTGTTGTCGGTTGCACATTGGTATTTGCTGACGAAGGACATGAGCATTCGGGTGACCGAATAAAGGAGTTGGTAAACCAACCTCTTACGCTTCAATTGGCGATTGTTGCGCTTGTCGTTTCATTTGTGCTTGGTGGTTTGCATGCCTTAACACCCGGACACGGGAAAGCCATCGTCGCTGCTTACCTCGTCGGCTCTAAAGGCAGGGTCATTGACGCAATTTTCCTTGGAATTGTCGTTACCATTACACACACCTTTAGCGTCATAGTACTCGGTGTGGTCATGCTCATCGCACAGGGGTTTGCCCCGGACGATATCGTTCCGTGGCTGAGTATGTTCTCTGGTATCTTGATTGTTGGTATTGGCGCGTGGCTGCTGGCAAAAAACATGAAACAGTATTATAGTGGCAGCAGCGCACACGGACACAATCACGGACACGCGCATGGGCACTCACATGATCACGACCATCCGCACGCAGACGACCACTCACATGACCACGACCATGACCATGGACATTCACACGATCACGACCACTCACATGACCACGACCACGACCATCCGCACGCAGACGACCATGATCACGGACACGACCACTCACATGACCATGCACATGATGACGACCATGACCACGACCATCCGCACGCAGACGACCACGATCATGGGCACGACCACTCATATGACCATTCGCACGATCACGATCATGGACATTCGCATGACCACGGACTTACACACAGTCATGGGGGGCGCGTGCATAGTCATGCTATGCCATCAGAGCGGACCGGTTTTTGGGGGTTGCTATCGCTCGGTATCTCCGGGGGTATTGTGCCGTGTGTCGATGCTCTCATCGGGCTTCTATTCGCAATTAGTCTTAACAAACTGGTATGGGGGCTGGTTATCCTATGTGCTTTCTCATTAGGGCTTGCTGCCGTGTTGGTCGCTATCGGGATTCTGATGGTGATGGCAAAACCGGTAATTGAGCGTTTTACGGGTGAAGGTGTCTGGCTACAACGCCTACCGATTATCAGTGCCGCTGTCGTCATCCTACTCGGTGCATTATTAGTCTTCAAAGCATTCAACACCGTCGGCGTTCATATTTGAAGAGGGAGGCAACCTATGCCCAACACTGTCGGGATTTTAAGCCCTGGTGATATGGGACACACCGTCGGCGACGTTCTTCGTCAGAACGGTTTGCGCGTTATCACGTGTCTCAAGGATCGGAGTCAGCGCACTCGGGAACTCGCAGAGAAAGCAGGGATCGCAGATGTACCAACATATCCCGAACTCGTTACCGAAGCGGACTTAATCCTTTCAATCATGGTGCCTGCGCAGGCGAAGTCCGCTGCGTCTGCAGTCGCGGAGGCACTCCAACAGGTCGAGACAACCCTAACATACACCGACTGCAACGCTATCGCTCCACAGACGGTGCGTGAATTGGGCGATACAATCACTTCGGCAGGCGGGACTTTTGTTGACGCATCTATTATCGGACCACCACCCCGTACACCGGGAGCGACGCGCTTCTACGCATCGGGACCGAACCTCGATACGTTCTCTGAACTCAACAATCACGGGTTAGATGTGCGTGCGCTTGGCGACGAGATAGGGCTTGCCTCTGCGATTAAGATGTGCTACGCCTCTCTAACGAAAGGGTTGACTGCACTCTGCACCGAATTGCTCACAGCAGCATCTGTTTTAGGCGTTTCAGACGCACTGACTGCAGAGTTTCAATTGAGTCAATCAGCACTTTTTGAACGTATGGAGAGAGGGTTACCGAGCATGCCACCGAAGGCGAGACGCTGGATCGGTGAGATGGAAGAGATTTCTGCGACTTTTGAACATGTCGGACTGACACCGAATATCTTGACGGGTGCTGCGGATATGTACCGTTTCGTCGGTGACACACACCTCGCGGATCTACCACCAGAGGCACGCGACGAGTTCCCAACCTTGGCAGAACTAATTGAAATCTTGGCGGAAAACCTGAAATAGAAGTAAAGAGTGGTAGTTATCGTGTAGGATAAGGTGCCGCTGGCTTGCTATGCCAAGTCTTAAAGGTAGCAAACGGTATGAAGTCTTTGGTATCATTCTGTTCTCAATGCCTCAATTGGCGAAAGTTGGGACGCTCTCATAGCAGGGTAGAGTCCAAACAGAACACCGATGCAGGCTGAGATGCTAACAGAGACCACCATCCACTGCGGAGAAATCACAACTGGCCACTGTGGAATCACCTTAACGACTTTGACAGCGATAAGTGAGCAAATGTACCCGGTGCCGATGCCGAGAACAATTCCCGCTAAACCGCCGATGCCACACATCACGAGTGCCTCGATCAAAAACTGCAAGAAGATGTCTCGCCGTTTCGCACCAATTGCGCGGCGGAGGCCGATTTCGCGTGTGCGTTGATTGACGGAAACCAGCATCATATTCATAATACCAACGCTCCCAACAAACAGTGAGAAGCCTGCAATACTGCTGAGCATAATTTTGATAATGCGACTGATTTTATCCAATTCTTTTACAGCGGCAGTCGCAAAACTAATATCAAAGAAGTCGTCTCGATTGCGATGTCGTTTTCTTAGAACGGCTGTCACTTCTTCAGCGGCTTT
>JAGFCB010000016.1 GCA_022394775.1 Candidatus Poribacteria bacterium | reverse complement strand
ACACCGATACGTGTTGACGACCTTATCCTCGGTTCACGCAACATTGATCCCGCTACGCTCGAAGACGAGGTAATTGTCCGTTCAAACGGGATGCCGAACTACAACCTTACTTCAATTATTGACGATGCAGAGATGCAGATAACGCACGTCATCCGCGGAACAGAACATCTCAACAACACGCCGAAACAGATTGCTATCGCGAATGCCCTCGCGTTAGAGGTTCCGCAATTCGCGCACATCCCATTGGTGTTGGATGATGCGGGTAGGAAGATGAGTAAACGGCACCACGGTGACCTTGTTGCTGTCAACCGTTACCGCGAGCGGGGTTACCTCCCAGCAGCGATGCTGAACTTCGTAGCGAGACTCGGCTGGTCCTACGACGACAAGCAAGAGATCTTCTCCGTTGATGAACTCATAGAAAAGTTTGATCTCGCGCGGGTCGGTAAAAGCGGCAGCGTCTTTGATATTAAGAAACTCGAATGGCTCAACTCGCACTATATTAACCAACTTAATCTATTGGCACGGACAGACGCGGTAATCCCGTTCTGGCAGGCAGAAGGCTTAATCGATTCAACAACACAGCGCGACTGGTTGGAGCGTATTGTAGAAGCGGTGGGTGAACGCCTTACAACACTCCATGACATCATCCCACAGACCCGTTATTTCTTTACCGATGAATTTGCATACGATCCGAAAGCGGTTAAAAAATGGTGGGGCGGTTCAGACGAAAAGCGAGAGAAAACCGGTGAAATGTTAACGGCTCTCTTAAAGATTTTGGAAGAAATATCTACGTTTGACATAGAAACAGTTGAAGCGGCAATTTGGAAATACACAGATGAGAACGATATCAAACGCGTCGCAGCGATGCAGGCATTGCGGATCGCATTGACAGGGACATCGTTCGGACCAAGTCTTTTTGATATTGTTATACTGCTCGGCAGAGACGAGGTTTTAAAGCGAATCCCAAGAGCGATAGCACACCTATAAGTGACGCAGATAAACGCCCACTTGTTTTCAGAGGCGTTAAGGAGCACGCTCATGGCAGGGAAACTCGCTATACACGGTGGCAAACGGACGATTCCTGATGGGTTGATTCAACCGTGGCCACAAGTTACTGAATCCGATAGAGACGCGATTGCTGAAGTCATCGCTTCTGAAAGAATTACCGAACAACAACGCATCCAATCCGAAGGGCTTGCAAACGAATGGGCAGAATACATGGGGGTTCGGTATTGTATTCCGGTCAACAGTGGCACCGCTGCGCTGCATCTCTGTGTCGCAGGTGTCGGCATTGAACCGGGTGACGAGGTTATCATTCCCGCCTTCACTTTCTGGGCAACAGCAGCAGCAGTCCTCCATCACAACGGAATCCCCGTTTTCGTCGATATTGACCCGGTAACCTACTGTATTGATCCGAACGCGATTGCGGCAAAGATTACCGAAAGAACGCGTGCGATTATGCCTGTCCATATTCACGGTATGCCAGCTGATATGGATCCAATCCTCGCCATTGCCAAGAAGCACAATTTGAAAGTCATTGAAGATGTCGCGCAGGCACACGGCGCGCGCTATAAAGGTAAGCTTTGTGGTTCGTTTGGCGATGCCGCGGGTTACAGCACCCAAGCATCAAAAACGTTGAGCAGCGGTTGCCAAAGTGGGTTGTTCACAACAGATGACGAGCAAACTTACAAGCGCGCGGCGTTATTACAGTATTTTGGAGAGATTGTCGTGCCGGGGCGCGAACGTGAGGAGCAGGAATACAACGCTTACGGACTTGGATGGATGTATCGCGGTGATATGTTCAGTCAGGCGTTCATACGGAGCCAACTCAAACGGCTTGATGCCAACAACGCACTTCGCATCGAAAATTGCAACTATCTCACGATGCATCTCAACGAAATTGACGGCATCGAAACACCTGTTACACCAGAGGGATGTGAGCCGGTGTATTACAACTACGTCATCGGTTTTAACCCGGAGACGTTGGGGTTAGACATTCCTGCCCGAACTTTGCGTGAAAAGGTGCAAGCCGCACTTCGCGCAGAGGGTGTACCAACGGGACAGTGGCAACGGCTACCTGTGCCATCTCAAGAGATTTTCCAGAACCGAATCGGTTACGGTGCAGGCTGTCCGTGGCGATGCAACAATTCGACAGTTGAATACAAGACAGAGGACTATCCGAAAGCCGTTGAATTCATTGATTCGCACTGTTACGTCTTCGATGTCAATCCACCCAACGATTTCGAGTTAATGTGGCTATACATCGAAGCCTTCCACAAGGTGATGGATCAACTGGATGCGGTACTTAATGCCTCAGAAACTACTTAAATCGTATCAATTGCTTCTTGAACAGGAACATGGCAAATCCCCTTGATAAGGGGGATTTAGGGGTTTCTTCCAATTGTGGCTTTTACTATACGAGGTAACTTGTAATGCCATAATTTCATAGTTTTCATAGTAAATCGAAAAAACTATGAATTCCGAAAGATAACGTAAACCTATGCCACTACTGGGTTTAGGCAAAATTTCCGCCGCATATTTTTTCACAGTGCTATGAAATTTTCGTATCTATGCTATGAAAAATTGCGTTGAAAGGAAAAGCGAAGGATTTCAATATGAACATCAGAAAAATCATAACTTTCGCGTTTGTACTGGCTATTATTGTTCCAATTGCGAGTTTTATTGGTTGTGAACGGGTCCAGCAGATTGCCCAACCAACTATTCCGCAGATGGAAGCGATTGGTGGCGAGATTTTAGTCGGTGCTGTCTACCCTATCACAGGGCACTCCAGTTTGGCAGGCCCTTCGGCAGAATACGGTATTGAACTCGCTGTTGCAGAAATTAACAACTCACAACACAGCGATGTGAAAATCAAAATCATCACGGAGGACGGTCAGAGTACCGTAGCGGGCGCGGTTGAAGCCTTCAACAAACTGATCCACGAAGACAAAGTTTCTGTCATCCTCGGTCCTGGATCCTCAAGTCAGGTACAAGAGGCTTTTCCGATCGCGCATCAGAATCAGGTCGTAGCGATTAGTCCTAGCTCGGCTGCCACTGGATTGAGTGCGATTGGCGATTTTGTTTTCCGCACCAATCTCACCACGGATGTCCTTATTCCGAACGGTGTCAGGGGCACACAAGAGAAGCTCGGTTATCAAAAAGTGGCTACACTCTATGACAACATAGATATCTTTTCCCAGACCAGCGATGCAGAGTTGAAGAAAGCACTCGCTGATAACGGTGTCGAAATTCTCACATCAGAAAGTTTCCAAACTGAGGAGACAGACCTGTCTGCCCAATTGACTCGCATCAAAGCATCAAATCCGGATGCCATCTTTATCTCATCTACAGTCGGGGACATTTCCGATATTCTGATTCAAGGACGCGCACTCGGTATTCCTTCTGATATTCCCTTCATTGTCAATCTCAGTCTATCCAGAGATTTGGTAGCAGCTGCGGGAGACGCTGCCGAAGGAACAATCACTTTCACGAGTTGGGATAGTACAGCAGATACACCGGGTAACCACGCCTTTGTTCAGAACTATAGCACAAAATACGGAATGGAACCCAATATTTGGGCGGCACAATTTTATGCCGCTGTTCATATTCTTGCCAAAGGAGTAGCGGATGCACAATCGACCGATCCAAAGGCGATTGCTGCTGCGCTCGCAGAAATTCGAGATTTTGATACGATCCTGGGCCCGTTCTCTTTTAACGATGTTGGTGATGCAGTCTACGACCCGGTTGTTCTAATCGTCAAAGATGGTGAATTTGAGGTTTTCGAGTAGGCGTGTGTCTCAGTCAAGTTCATCCTGATTATATAAATAGGACTTACGCAATTTTGGATGTAAACCGTTCTGTTAGATGAAATTTTTCGTAAAATCCAGCGTTTTTGTGTCACAAACTAACAGTTTGTGGTACATAAAGAGCCGCATGTGTAAGTCCTATAAAGAGAGGCTTTAGGTAGCATTTACCTAAAGCCTCTCTTTTCATTTTAACCTTTGATTTCCCTATTCATCCGAATCATCTGGATAATCGATCGACCATTTGCCGCGTCCATCGCCAGAAGGCTCTTCTTTCCAGAGGTCCAGGAACTTATCAGGTGCGTTATGCTCCGTGAGATGCGACATAAACTGCTCATGCAGTGTCTTGACGAGTTCCATGTTATCCACGGCGATGTTATTTTCGGCTATTGGATCCGCAGGTAAATCAAACAACTCCGGTCTGCCGTATTCGCCGACAGGGGCGTATCCCCAACGTTCCGTGACGAGGAACGGCACTGTCGCTCGGCGTGGGACGCTCCCATCCGGTGCACCGATATGGCAACCGGTTACTGCGTATTCCCTGTGCTGTGTGTTTCCTTGAAGGAGCGCGTTTGCAAATGAGCGTCCTTCAAACGGTTTGGGTGGATCTAAAGTAACCCCAGCCAATTCGCAGAGCGTCGGCATAATATCCATGGGTTGTGCGATGAGATCAAGGCGTTGCCCGCACGGAACATCGCCACCAGCAATCAAGAACATCTCATGGTTGATTTCCGGGTATGTGGGCCAATACCGTGAATCTTCGGGGTCAATGTTGGATTTCCCAGTTCTACCGTGTTCGCCGATAGACATCCCGTGGTCAGACAGGACGACAACGAGCGTGTCGTCCCACAACTCTAAATCCTCCACTTTCTGCAGCACGCGTCCGATATGGCGGTCAACGAGCTCGGACTCACCGGCATAGTGTGCCCAGAGGTTGTGCAGCTCCGCATCTGTAAAGAGAGACGACAGACCGTAGTTCGGATGTAGCATCGGTGGACCGGTATAATCTGGATCATAACGTTTAACGAGATATTCGGGTGGATCCCACGGTTCGTGTGGATCAAAGAAATCTACCCAGAGGAAGAAGGGACCTGAACGGTGGTTCTCTTCCAACCATCGAACTGTGGTCTCGGAAGTCCTACTGGAGAACGTCTCTGTCTCGTACTGGTAGTAGCGGTTTGTCCAGCGGTGCGTATTCGGCAGGGTATGTCCTCGGTATGACGGATGCGGTCGTGTCTTTTCATTCGGCATAACGATTTTCATCTCATCATTGTGGTGGAGTAACGGCTTGTCTCCTTCTTGCCCGCGATGTTGGAAAGCGGCATCGAAAGCGTCCTGGAACCTCGTATTGAATAGGTGAGGGGTGTCGCATATCAGCTGCGTTGCATATCCCTGCTCGCTCAGGAGTTTCGCTATGATGTTCCGTCCACTCTGATTGATTGGCTGCCACGGGTAGTGGAGCCATCCGACTGTTGCCGTCATAATATCCGTACGGTGCGGAACCGTCGGGAAACTGCTCATATAGAATTTGTCGATAGCCGTTGCGCGTTCTGCTTCAAATTTATCGAGCATCGGTGTGCGAATCGGTCGGCTTGCACGTTCACCTAAGTTGTCATACCGAAAGGTATCCGTAATAAGCAAAACGATGTTTTTCATATATTTAACTATTAACCTCGCTATGCGCGCCCTATTCGGACGAGCGTCGGTTTCTGGTGAAATCATTACGCGTGGGCAATAACATTTCACTTAACAAAAGATAGTTCGTAGAAGGTAGGATGACAAAATCGGACTTAGACCTCTTGGCGCGTCGTTCTTAACAAGAACATTGTAATTAATAGCAACGGCACAATGACCACTGCAGAAATAGTGATAGATACCTGCGCTCCAATAAGGCACGGAAAAAAGAGAATAGAGCCAACCATTGAACCCTTCAACGCAAAATAACCGTTTTTCTCATTGGGTTGCAAATAGAGTGAGATACGGGTGCCAACAGTCGCAACAATGCCTAAGACGACCCAAACAATATAAGATTTCTGAATATCTGGTTCCGACCAATACGGCAAAAGTGCGATCGCGAAAGCGAGTATTGTTGCAATCGCAGACACCAAAAGTGCCGGACGGACACCAATCTGGATCGGTGTCGTTAAGATTCCGAGTTGTTCGTCGCGTGTGATGTCTTTGAAGGTCGTAGTGATATGCGTGCCTAAATCGTAAAGCGTCGTCGCAGCAAAAGCATACCATACTAAACGCGGAACGGTCCCACTAACGGCTAACGCGCCGAAGATGCTCAACAACCCAATCCCTAAAGGCAGCGTAAGACTTCCTAAAATCCCCTTCGCTTTGAAAATAGCGTTATAGAGATGCGAAATAGCGACCAATCCCATCACCAGAAAACCGGCTCGAGGATTGAGCAAGAAACCGCCGATGACACACACCGCATAAATAATACTGGCGGGGACAATCGCTTGTTGTGGGGTCAGTCGTTGTGAGGGAAGTGGACGCTCAGGGTTTGTCTGTTTGTCTGTTTCGTGGTGGAAGTAATCATTTTTTATCATTCCAGCGAAGTAGCCAAAAAGCGCAATTATCAGTGCTGCTCCAACGCGCCGTGTAAAATGTCCTTGACTTGCGATGAGCGCGCCGGGAAGCGTCGCTACAATCGGAATCGCAAAAAGCGGGTAACGGACGAGTTCGAGATAGGCTTTGAAGCGATGCATACATCAATTTCCTTAGGACTTACGCAAAAAGCAATAATTTCAGCAGTTTTAAGAAACACCCCAGCAAAAACCCCCTAAATCCCCCTTATCAGGGGGACTTTGAGAGGAAATGCGTAAGTCCTATTCTTGTTAGAAATTTTCCCTGGGCACCCCTGCTTCTGCCACTGGAGAATTTCTCAATTCAAACGCTTCCTCTACACCGTAATACTGATCGCTCTGTGTCCCACCGCTGAGTTCTGTTATGTTAGGACCAATCTGTTTATTCCCTTGAATGAAATTGTCCCGGAGCCTGCCGCCATCATAGACCGCCCAACCGATGTTCATCATTATATTGTTAGAAACTATCTCTGGAGAGGCAGTAGAATAACAGGTAATGGCGTTCTCATAATTCGCGCGAAGCACATTATACTGAATACGAGGTCGGGAATCGTCTTCACAGGTAATACCGTAATTGTTAGCTGTGAACTCGTTATATTCGACTTCTGGTGATGCGCTGCCTTGAAACTTTGAACCTACCCCGTTTCTGTTAAATTCGTTACCCGTAATTGTGGGGCTGGTGTTTTCGCAAAGTACGCCCGTATTGTTCTCACTAATAAGACACCTCTCCACTTGAACTGCGTCCGTTTGGGCTTTGATACCGATCGTTGCATGTTGGATGCGGCAATATGTTAGACGGCTATTTGGACTTGTGGCTTCGATCCGAATTCCTGTCCAATCCCCCGCCTTTGGTGGCTCTGCTGGTACGTTTTGATTGCGTCCGGTGTCCGACCGTCCTTGTATTCCGAGCTTAGAGCGGTCCGCTCCAAATGCGGTGGTCGTTGTCTCCATTGCAGGCTTTTGTTCACGTGCTCGCTGCTTCCCTAAGGAACCGAAAACTATCATCCGCTCAGGCGACCCTTCGGCGTAGAGTTCACCGCGCACGATGAGTTCGCTCGGCGTATCTATTGGTTCAAAACCGACAATGGTACCCGAACGGATAGTCAGCGTGACACCTTCAGGCACGACGACGGGGCCGGTAATATAGATCCGTCCGTCCCAGACCTCATTCTCGGTCAGCTCACCGGATTTCTCTATAATCTCTAAGCTACCACCCTCTACATTGAAATTGAACTTCTCACCTTGGCATCCGCAATAGAATCCTGCTAACACGCAAATTAGGGGGACAAGAACGCCATAAAGGGTGCGTTTTTGATGTTGTTTGAGAGTTACTGTTTTCATACTATATTTTTACCATAGATTCGGATTCTTGTCAAGTGTGAAGAACCTTAAACCGTTCAAGGCAAAAAAACAGAAAGGTAATGCGTTCTTGAATTGGAAAACTTTACCGAGGCAGGTTCTGACGGTTTTCTGAAATTATGCACCCTTTTCATCTATGAATTGTGTCTTAATAAGTAAGCGAAATCTCCACTCGCAACCGAAGTACGGAAATCTTAGCAACAGACCATATTTACGAGATATTTTTTACTATTATTTACCAAGGCTATTTAGTTTTAGATAAATTACCGGATTTTCTAAATTCTTGAATTTTCTTTTTCAAGTCCGGTGCGGTTCCAAACCGCACCTGCGGGGCCTGGGGTGTCTAAAATTGGACGAAAAACCGAGAGCTAAATAGTCCTGGTTATTTACTGATTGAAGTTGCCAATAACTCACACAAATGTTACAATGTACTGTGTAACACAGACTCACTTCAACCCTCTCACCCACATTAACAAAAGGAGCCTCACAATGAAACGTTCCTACTCCACACGGATTTTAGGTGTTATTGGAAGCGTTGCACTTTTACTTGCGGTCTCTCTGCCAAGCGAAGCAGCAAGCCTCTCAGGTCAGGTTATTGACGAAGAAGGGAAACCCGTTGAAGGTCTCATCGTCTCTCTCGCGTCATTCCCAGGCGACGCGCCGCCACATCGACACCAGCGATTTCAAGGCATATTTCCACCAGCACCGCCCAGCGAGACAGATGCAACAGGAGCATTTTCAATAAACAATATTACCTCACCTTCGGTAAACCGACTCACACTGTTCCCTGAACGCAATTCAGACTATGAAATGCTTTCCGTTGAAATTGAAGGGATACCGATTTACTTAGATCAACGGCAGCACCATTTTGGCGGTCTTAACTTTGCGATTGCGCCAGATACAGATATTACAGACGCAGAGATAACCGTTCGTCTCCGGATGCGTATCCGTGGTCGCGTGCTTTTCGCCGACGGCACCCCGCTGCGCAACACACGGGTTAACCTCATGGTCAGCCATCGCGACGTAGATGGTAGGGGTAGAGGTAGGGGTGGCGGCACAAGAACCCTTGATGACGATGGTTACTTCGTAGACTACGTGGACGATGGAGAGGCTTATTATACGGTCGCTGTAACATACCAAGGACAGACTGTGGAATCCGAAGAGATTCTGCTTGAAGAAGGGCAGCGGGTTGATGGACTCGTTTTGAAACTTGAAGGTGCGTCTGAACCGCCTAAAGAGAGGGTCGTCGTAGCACCGCCCCCTCGCGTTCACGATCCAGTCCGCTTTGAGGCAGCGCGAAAGCGGGAACGCGAAGGCATGTGGGCAATCAACCCCGACAACCGACACGCCTACAAAATGATTCACTGTAAAACCCATGAGGAGGCACTGACACAAGCGACCGCTCAAGATGCCCATCTCGTCACTATCAACGACAGAGCAGAACAGGAGTGGTTACTTGAAGTCTTTGGAAAAGAAAAGAATTATTGGATTGGATTAATCGACGATTCAGAAGAAGGGAAACAGCAGTGGGACAACGGCGAACCGGTTACCTACACAAACTGGCACTCACCAAAGGAAAGTGCCCAAGCCAGCGATGAAAATCCAAATTATATTGTCCTCGTTGGTATGACAGGAAAATGGCAGATGGCACGTCTCGGCAACCCACTCACGCGGATGACCGAAAGAGCGATTCTGGAAAAAGAGAATCTCGTTATTGGCGCGCCTGAACCCGAAGTTGATGTCGAAAAACCTTGAGTCCATCAACACACAAGGAGATATAAAAATGCGTTATACCCACATTCTACAAAAACTTTCAGTATTAGGACTACTAACACTTTTACTCGCTATAACAGGTATTGTCGTAGCACAGGTGCCAATAGAGCCACCGAGTGGGATGTCCGGCACAGTCGTTGATTCAGAAGGAAATCCTGTTGCGGAATTCACGTTTGCGATTCAGCCGATGCGGCTTCGCGATGGACATTTACAACCTGATGAAGGGTTTTTAAACCCCTTCCAAAGACCGCCTGAAGGCATGAACGATGCAGAAATGCTGCGTCCCACTGTCAGGGTAAAAACCGATGCAGATGGCGTTTTCACTGCCGCTAATATCCGACCCGGACTTGTTCAAATAAACCTGATCCCGGGTGAGATTCTGGATGCGTTTGAGAAAATTGATCCTGAGAAAATACGTCAAGGGGAGCGCCCCCCGCCGGAACTGATGCGTTTGGGGATGCTTGAATCGGATAAGCAGATTCTCTCCATTCAGGTTGGGAAAGTCACCTTTTTTTATTCTCATGAGGGACACGGTCCTGCTTTTTTTAATGCACTTACGTTTGGGCTTAAAGCCGGTGTGATCCATGAAAACGTCAAAATCACGGTCAAGTCTCGGCTGCAGATTCATGCGCAAATCGTTTATGCCGACGGCACTCCGGTTGCCAACGCTAACGGAAATCTCAGCATGCGGTATGGGAGGAATCAAATCCGAGCAGCGGCGGAACCCATGGTACAGACTTCTTTACCGATGCTGATGGTTACTTCACACAATACCGAGATGAACCGGGGTTTTACACGCTTTCCGTGCAATATAGAGATCTCTCTGGCGGCGCAGGTCCTTTCTTGCTCAAAGATGGCGTGGCACCGAAGAATCTGGTTATAACACTCGATGGTAACCCACCGGATGTCGAAGGACCCACTGATGCGAAAATTGGTATCGGTGCTCCGATTGAAAAGGGTAAAGTCCGTGCCGGTGCTGAAAACGTTGTTATTGAACAGATTGAAATCCCGCCTCCAGTCAGTACCCAAGTCATTGTGCCACCGCAACCACCAAAGCCACCAAAAAGCGTCTGGGTCATTAACCCCGCAAATGGGCACGCCTACAAAAAAATTCAGTGTCAGGACTGGCACGATGCCCGCCAAAAAGCTGTTGAAGAAGGTGCGCATCTCGTCTCTATTAACGATGAAGACGAACAGCACTGGCTGCAGGTAATTTTTCGGAGCCACTCCACATGGATTGGACTGACGGATGTAGAAAAAGAAGGAACGTGGCAGTGGGATAGCGGCGAACCTGTTACCTACACCAACTGGGCAGCTCAACCCGTTTTTCCTGATGGACGACCAGAGACCGAGAAAGACTATGTTGTAATCACTTTTAGAGATGGTGAATGGCAGTCCATCGGTCCCGAAAGCCATTTCTGGCGAATGACACGAGAAGCAATCATCGAAAAGGATGGTTTAGTGTCTACTGCACCCGTTGTGGAAGCACCTAATGAAGAGTAGCTCCGCTTTATATCGTTCTAACGTTTCTGATATACCGCACAAAAGGTGACATTCCAATGAACCGTTCTGACTTCACGCTGATTTTAGTTTTTGTTGGGAGTGTTGTGCTTTTGCTTTCTGTATCTCTGCCAAGCGTAGCGACAAGTTTTTCAGGCAGAGTGATAGATGAGGAAGGGCAACCCGTTTCTGGTATCACCGTGGCACTTCTACCGCAATTATCTGAGACAGATGAAATAGGTGCTTTTTCGATTACCGGAATTTCCACATCTTCACTTAGCAAACTGATGTTATTACCTATACACGAGATAGGTTATGAAATTCGCGCCGTTGAAGTTGAGGGTGTAACCTTTTACGTTGATCCAGTGTATCGACTTTTGTATAAAGGCAGTTTTCCAATTGCTATTGAACCGGAAGCAGATGTTAAAGATGTGGTAATCATCGTCCGGCTGCGGATGCGTATCCGTGGACGCGTCCTTTTAACAGATGGTACGCCACTTCGTAACGCGAGCGTGCACTTTGAGATAAAATGGCGCAGTACGAACGGTAGACGCAAAGGCAGCAATGAAGGTCACAAAACGCTTGATGCCGATGGTTACTTCGTTAAATACACAGATGAACCCGCTTATTACACGATCACCGTTGGGTATCAAGGTCAGTCTGCGGAAACCGAGGAATTTTTACTTCAAGAAGGTGAACGACTTGATGGACTCGTCTTGACCCTTCGCGGTGATCCGAATAAGCAGTTACCTTCAAAAGTCGTGGTCGAACCGGTGTTTAAACCGGAGGTATTTGTCACAGCCAGGCCGGCAATCAAACCAAAGGCAGTGATACCGCCTCGTGCTTGGAACCCACAAAGTGCCGAAGCTGCTCAGCAGCGGGCGCGCGAAGGGATGTGGGCAATCAACCCTCAGAATCGACACGCCTACAAAATAATTTATTGCCAAACTCGTGAGGAAGCAGAAGCGAAAGCAATCGCACAAGGTGCACATCTCGTCACTATCAACGACGCAGCAGAACAGCATTGGCTCTTTGAAGTTTTTGGAAAAGAAAAGCTTCGGAATGATGAAGCAGCACAGAAATGGGACTTCAAAGCCTTTGGGCGTGAAAGTTTTTGGATTGGACTCACAGGTTCAACAAAGGAAAACTCCCTACACTGGGCTAACGGTGAACCAGTCACCTATACCAATTGGGCATTTTCACAGAAGGTTGTTGAGGGAGATGAACAACTCCAAAATGACGATGCAAACCAGTATTACACTGTCCTCATCGGAAGAACAGGAAAGTGGCAGATGGTGCGTCAATGGAGTCGCCTTGCAAATCTGATCGAGAAAGCGATTCTGGAAAAAGAAAATTTTATCGCTGGCACCTCTAAATAAAAAGGTAGTAAAGCAAGGAGGAGAAAAGAGTGATACGTTCATGTTTCAGAAGACAAGCAGCTGCACTTTTGGTTGGAATTGCAGTTTTTTGCCTGACAGTTGTTTGGCGGAGCAGCGCACAGCCCGGGGTGCCAACGACTTTCTCTGGACGCGTTATTGATAAAGGAGGCAATCCGATTGTTGGGCGCGCAGTCGCTATTATTCCTGTTGAAGATGGCAATGGGGCTTGGTTCCCAACTGAAGTAGATGGACATGAATGGCCGGATGATCCGTTTGCTTTTCAAGCAAAAACCGATAGGGAGGGACGTTTCACCATCAACGCGCGCATCCAAAGCCCTGTGATGTTAGGGCTGCTACCGTATTATAAGCCGGAAGCCGCAATTTTGAAGGTTAAAATCGGTGAAATGTTCGCGTATCCAAGCGGAAACGCGGTTGGACGGGGTATTGTGTTTGCGCCGGAGCCGGGCGGAGTCATTGAAAATATTGAGATGACAGCACGACCTTTCCTGCAAGTCCACGGGAAAGTACGGCGTCTGGATGGAACCCCACTTGATAATGCGCGTATCAAATTCAGTGTAAGGCAACTCGGTTTTGATGGGGAAAGTGATGGAGACATATCGTCGGGCACACAGACAGATGTTGGCGGAGACTTCGTAAAATATATAGAGAGTTATACGGATGGACCGGCGTTCTACATTATGTCTATAAGATACCAAGGGCAACACGTCTCGGCAAAACCCATTGTGGTTAAAGCTGAGGATCAAACACACAAGGTCATCTTCACGTTCAAGAATCCGCTAATGTCTGATTTACCCGAGGGAGCACCGCGCAGCTTTCAGGCGGATGCTTCAGCGGCATCTGGTGCGGTAACCGACGCGCGAGGTGTCTGGATAGTCAACCCTGCGAATGGGCACGCCTACAAAAAGATTTTGTGTGACGATCCTGAAGATGCTATAGCCCAAGCCACTACAGAGGGTGCTTATCTCGTCGCGATTAACGATGAAGCGGAGCAGTATTGGCTGGGTCAAGTTTTCATACTTCATCACACTTTTATTGGGCTCACCAACATCGAAAAAGAGGGGCAGTGGCAATGGCACAGCGGAGAACCCGTTACCTATACGAATTGGAACACTAACGAACCAGCAGACACTGACAAAAGGGATGAGGATTATGTTATTCTGTTGGGTGGCCAATGGATGGACATCGGTCCGGGAGACATACATTGGCGTTTGACTCGAACAGCCATCCTTGAGCGGGAAAAACCGCCCGTGGAGAAGTAAGGAGGAAACCGTGAAATATACAGAATTCAAAAAATTTCTTTTTGCACTACAGACAGTGATTGTTGTGCTTTTGACCGGTTTCGTTTTACCCTGTATCGCTGAGAAAGAGACTGCGACTTTCTCTGGAAGTGTCGTCGATACAGATGGGAACCCGGTTGCGGGGTTACCGGTATTTATCGCACCCGCTGAAATTGAGGGTGAGTGGATCGACACACTATTCTTGCCTGACGAGTACTCAGAGATGCGCCGGGCAGATACAGATGCCAATGGACAGTTTTCGATAACAAACATTCCACAAGGGTCTGTGTATTTCGGAGTCCTCCCGTATAACATAGATAAACGGCTGCCCAACGATTTTGAAGAAATCGTAGATAACTGGGTGTCCAGGGATTGGAGAAAGA
Organism: Candidatus Poribacteria bacterium; assembly: GCA_022394775.1. GTDB lineage: Bacteria > Poribacteria > WGA-4E > WGA-4E > WGA-3G > WGA-3G. The sequence continues at coordinate 2,296 of JAGFCB010000016.1, read as the reverse complement.
TCACACAAGCAGATATAGATGCGTTCGTTGCCAAGGGCTTCGGGATGATACACAGTGATTTTGAGCCGGATGTTGAAATTCTATCCCTCCGCGTCCAAGGAACAACTTTCTATTCCAAATACGATCTCGATCCGATCGTGTTCGGCGTTGAACCGGGTGCCCATATCAAAAACGCACAAATCACCGTCCAATCCCGGATGCGTATTCGCGCTCGCGCCGTTTTTACGAATAGCACACCCCTCACCAACACTCATCTGCGCTTTCGCTATCGTGCCGATAACGTGGATGGCAGGGGGCACCGACAGTCCGGAGGCGACATATCGACAGACACTGATGGTTATTTTGTCTATTATTTGGATGAGAAAGATGATATCGCACGCTACACATTCTCCATAGAATATCAAGGGCTTTCTGCTGAAGCTGCACCTGTCCAACTTGGACCGGGCGACCGGCTTGACGGCCTGACGTTCACGTTCGACAGTGAACCGATTCCGCCGAAAACCGCATCTCGAAAAGCAGAAACTGATGCGCCTAATTTGCCGTCAACACCAGACCTACCACCCAAATCAATATCTCATGAACCGTGGATAGTAAACCCAACAAACGGACACGCCTATAAAAGGGTTTCGTGTGAGTCTCGTGAGGATGCTGTTGCTCAGGCGACAACAGAAAAAGCGCATCTCGTTACGATTAATGACGCGAAGGAACAGGCATGGCTAACAGCAGTCTTCGGGCAAGAATGCCATTGGATTGGACTCAGCAAAATAGAAAAAGAGGAGCAGTGGCAATGGGATAACGGTGAACCGATCACTTACAAAAACTGGTTACCCGATGATTTTTTTTCCGAATCTTTTGATGCTATTGAAAGGGACTACGCCATCATGACGTTCACAGATGGAAAATGGTACGCTGTCGCTCCTAAAAGTGTGCTCTTGCGGATGACTGAAATGGCGATTTTTGAAAAGGTACATATAGAATAATATTGTCGGAATGTGATTTACCTCTGATCTGCTGTTCCAACATTCAAAAAAGGAGCATCTATGTATCTTCAAAGCTTCAGACAAAAACTTGGCGTTTTCGCCGGAGTTATCGTATTCTCTTTTAATGTTGTTCCGACAGCACAAACGTATAACGCTCCGCAGGTTCAAGTGCGAGTCGTTTTCGCTGATGGGACACCGCTTGTGAACGCGGATATACATGTCTTGGTACAACGCAGAGGGTTCGATAGGAGGGGCTACGGACTTTCAAGACGTACAATGCAGACCGATGCCACTGGGTACTTTGTGGAAACCCTTGACGGAAATGATGATGAATTCTATATGGTCGGTGTTGGGTATCAGGGACACCTCGCGAAGACATCGCCCTTTATTTTGCATGCGGGACAACCGCAAGTTCATCTTCTTTTGCCCCTGAATGACAATCCAGTGCGACCAGACAGATGGAACCCTGATCAAGTTTTCACTATATTAGAAGCATTTCTTGAGCCACCGCCGGTATGGGTTGTCAATCCAATAAATGGACATGCTTACAAAAGGATTCATTTTCACGATGTAACGGATGCGATGACCCTCGCCGCTGCAGAAGGTGCTTATCTTATTTCCATTAACGATGAAGTAGAAGACGTATGGCTGCAGCAGATATTTGAACCGGATAGTTTTTGGATCGCGGGTAGTTTTTGGATCGGGCTCAACGATGTTGCCGAGGAGGGGCAGTGGGTCTGGCACAGTGGCGAACCTGTTACATATACCAACTGGATCGGGCATGTAAAAGAGGCGGGCAATACCGAAATAAAAGATTACGCTATCTCTTACCCTGGCGGCGGATGGCAGGCAGTTGGCAATGAACACCCTTCTTATCTCACACGGGCAATTCTCGAAAAAGCAGATATGCCTGTTAAAACCCGATCAGATGAACAGATAGATGCCCAGCCACCTGGCGTCTCAACGCCCGCTGATAAAACGGTTTCCTCTCAAACCCGTCGTTCCGTTCAACCTTGGCACACATGGGGATGGGCTGTAAACCCCGAAAATGGACACGCTTATAAAAAGATTCGGTGCAAAAGCCTGGAAGATGCGAAAGACCGAGCTGCGGCAGAAGGCGCGCATCTCGTCACTCTTAACGACAAAGCAGAAGAGGCGTGGCTTTTAGGGCTTTTTGGGAATCATCTGTATTGGATTGGACTCAGCGATGCGGAGAAAGAATCGGAATGGGTCTGGCAGAACGGCGAACCGGTTACTTATATGAATTGGGGTGCCAAGCACAGTTTCCCGCGCAGCACTCTCTCACCAGAAGAGAA
>JAGFCB010000163.1 GCA_022394775.1 Candidatus Poribacteria bacterium | reverse complement strand
CGAAGTGGAAGGCGGATTTACGGAGAGCGATTTTCAAGTTCTGATCCACCTGCCCGAACCGCAAGGAAAATTAAAATTATGAAGTTCCTGTGTACAGATTGTGATACAGCGATGAAGTTTAAAGACGTAACCCGCCCCGAACAAGGCTCCGTGACAGCACTTTTTGAATGCCCTGACTGCTTTACGGAGATCGCCATGTACCTCAATCCGTCGGAGACCCAGATGCTGAAATCCTTGGACCTTAAACTCGGTGGTACTAACGAAGCCGCACAACCGATGCAGCTGGTACGCTCACAATTAGAGACAGCAAAGGGCGAATCAATACCTAACATGTTTTCGTCTGAAACAAGCAGTTCAGGTGAAACTGCTGAAAGCGGTAAATGTCCCTTTACTGGTGTTATCTCGGATGCATTTCAGGAAGACGCAACGCCTACCGAACCGACCGGTCCTACTTGGACAGCGGAGGCACTCGAACGCTTAGAGCGGATCCCAGCTTTCGTCCGTCCGATGGCAAAAATGGGGATTGAAAGTTTCGCCAAAGACAACGGGCACGATGAAATTACAGGCGAAGTCATGGATGCCGCTCGCGGTAACTTCCCTGCTCAGTTCTAACACCAAATTGACAGCGTTGTAGCGGAACCAGGCTAATTCTCCGTGTCGCGGTTTCTCTACATCGCTTTATCATATTCCACCCTCCAAAAAAATTTGACTTAAGCAGCAATTATCACCTATTCCCAATTATAGACTTTAGTGAAACTCAACATCGGTCCCCAACGTTTGTTTATAGCGTCTGGCTTCACTTTGATTTAGGTACTTTGGAGATAGCATACTAATCCGATAACAAACACCCTCTTACCGCTGGCGAGGGAGTTTTTGCTGGGGTATTTCCGCTTAGTATCCTCGCCATTTTGTGAGTGTATAGGTAGGTTTTACTATAATTCTAAAAATTGTCCAAATTTTAGTGAAATTAGATCGGTATAGTGAAACGCAACATGCGTTCTGATCGTTTATCCATTGTATAATTTTAGTTATTTATAGGCATTAATTCATTTTTAGTCATTAACAACAAAATATGTCATGTCATAACCTATTGTAGCGCAAATTTTTAGTTTGCGGCATTTTGTGGAACAATCTAACAGATAATGCTACAAGGTGGCAACTTGCGTTAGTATACAGAAAAACAAATAGATATAAAGGAGCAACATCATGAAAAAAACAGATATAAAAATTAGCAATATATCCTCTCAACATTCCGGCAAAGCAGGTACTGATACATTGACAGCACTTCAGGGCCTTTTACGAAGAACAGGTGGATATTTACCGATAAGTTTAATCAGCAGTATTCTGATTATGCTTATCAGTATAACAGGTTGCTCCGATGTCCCTTATACCGGCCCAACGTTAACCGTTGACAGTGTAGACCGCTGGCTTGACACAACAGATGAAAAGAGAGTCTGTCTCCATGATGGATTTGATACAGTCTGTGTAAAACTGTTATTGGATACAACAGAAATTGATCCAACAAATATAGACTATACACCTACCGTCCACGTCCATCCAACAAATATCATCTATGTATTTGATTATCAAGGGGATCCTATTTTGGAAGCGCAGAGATTCATGGACACCAGTGAAATTGTACAGGAATTGGTGGAAGCAGGTAGAGTGCCCTCAAACGTTGATAATCTCAACAATGGTAATGCCGACTATGACCCCGAAGGCTGGATTATTCAGGTGTACTACCCAGACACATTCCCCGAAGCAAAGCGGGGGCGAACACCTGAAACCAGCGGACTCGACATCAGAATCGTTGAAGGAACAACAATTGCGACGAATACGCGAAGAGATCTGGAAATAATCGACTTTACGCAAACTAACAAATATGATGGCAGGCGCGGTGTTGAGTTTTCCGTCGAAACTGAGGCACCAGAGATAACAATTCAAGTGGATGGGTTGGTCCCAGGCAATACAGCAACATTCCGCATCAGTGCAGAGAGCGTAGAATCTGACGATGACACAAATATCCTACAGTTACGTCCACTACAGTAGTTTCTAAGCAGGAGTAACATCATGAGAGAAATTGAACCTTTCGCGTTAAAATTCATCGTCGGAATCCTAATTATCCTTTTCAGCATCACCGGTTGTTCCGACATGCCTTATACAGGTTCAGTGTTAACTGTTCATGAGGTAGACCGCTATCTCGTCTCAACGGATGGAAATGTTGTCTGCTTTCAAGATGAGTTCGACGCAACTTGTCTAAAACTTACATCAGAAACAGGGAACGGCGCGAATGCCATCAACGAACCTGCTATCCACATCTATCCGGAGAAACGTGTGTATGTGTTCTATCATGAAGGGAAACCTATTTTACGCGCAGTGAGGGCAGGCAGTAACAATGGCAATAACGGCAACAGCAATGGCGATAACAGTGGCAATAACGGTAGCGGTGGGAATAATAACAATAACAACGGCAATAATGGGGGTGGTGGTGGTAACAACGGTAATAATGGAGGCGGCAACAATAACGGGGGCGGTGGTGATAACAACGGTAATAATGGAGGCGGCAACAATAACGGGAACAACAATGGCAATAACGGGGGTGGCAACAACGGCAATAATGGGGGTGGCAACAATAACGGGAACAACAACGGCAATAACGGGGGCGGTGGGAATAATAACGGGAACAACAATGGTAATAATGGAGGGGGGAACAATGGCGATAATCCAGATGGGACGAATGGCGATGACGACGACAATAACGACAATCCACCGGATAATTCTGATGATGGACACGGATGGATTATCTGGATATACTACCCAGAGGGAACAGCTCCCCAAAATCCACCAACACTTAGCGAGAGCGGCGTAACTGTTACCATAAATGGTAAACAGCTAACAGACGATGATATAACAGGTTTTGCCCAATTCATTGGCCCCAATAACGAAGTAGGCGTTCAGTTTTTCTATGAAACTAAATCCGCAGAACTTTTGGATCTACAGGTGCGGATGGAAGGGGTCGTCGCTGCTGACGATCCAGTAAAATTCAATATAAACTACTTGTGGAACTCGCAATAACGCCATCATTATTCGTTGAGCTGATGCACGACAGATAGCGGCGTTGCAGCGAGTAGACCTGCATCAATCGGAATAACAACACCCGAAATCCATTTCGATTCATCGCTGGCGAGGAAGACGGTCGCCCACGCCACATCCCATGCGGTTCCCTCCGTACCAAGCGGACCGATAAGACGACGGCGTTCCCGTTCTGCTTCGCTCAAGTATGGCGCGGGGAACGAAGCGTAGAGATGCCCCGGCGCGATACAATTCACTCGAATATTATCGCGCCCGTGGTGGACTGCCATCACCTTCGTGGTGGAAATCATTCCACCTTTTGCCGCAGCGTAAGGCACATTCCGAACAGAACCCGCACGCAGCGCGTCAATAGACGAGACATTAATAATGGACCCACCCCCTGCCTCAGCCATTCGAGGCACCGCATACTTACATGCCATGATCATGCTCTTGAGGTTGACATCCATTACTCTATCCCATTTCTCCTCGTCTACCTCCGTGACCATCCCAGAACCGCCGAGTCCAACATTGTTAAAGAGGACGTTCACTTTACCAAAGCGTTCAACAGCAGCTGCCACCATCCCAGCGCAAGCTGCCTCTGTGGACAGATCGCCGATGAACACCGCGGCTTCACCACCTGCTGCCTCGATTTCGGCAAGTGTAGCGTTGGCGTTCTCAGGTGAGATGTCCGCCAACAGCACTTTCGCACCTTCTTTCGCAAAAAGCATGGATGTCGCATAGCCGGTTCCGTCAACTTCACCTTTTTTGCCAGCACCCGTGACAATCGCAACCTTCCCGTTCAATCGATCCATTATCTGCTCCATCTGGGTAAGTTTACAAAGATTTGTGTCCACGCGTCGCTGGCGAGGTTTCAAACCTCGCCAACAAGGAAGAGTAGATTATCCATTTGCCCACAAATTTGCCTTTACGCAATCCCCAACTTATCGTTAATCTCTTTCTGGTAGCCTTCAAGTTCACAGTTTTCAATCTCGGCGATCGTCACAGGACGACCAAACCATCCGGATTCATAGACCGCCATGCAGATCGCTTCAGAGCGCATCCCTTCAACAGCGTCCACTTCCGGTTTTCCGCCGCTCCGAATCGCATCGGCAAAGTATTTCAGCTCAATCGCGACTGTATCTTCAACACCGCCTGGAAAGTAGTATTCCCGTTGGGAATCGCTAAGGCTATCCATAAATTCTTTCATCAAGTCTTCATTGGAAATCGGTTCACCACCGCGTGGTACTAAGCCTCTCCCCCAATCAAGCGCACCCTCGCTACCGTAGACGGTATGTTGACCGAACCCGTGTCCGGGTGCTGAACCGACCCACGTCCACTGCGCGGTAACCCCTTGTTCAAACTTGATGGTAGCGATCATCGCATCTTCAACATCAACAGCATAACCGCCTTCACGTTCACCCGGATTGTCGTATCGGAACGGTTCATAAGCCTTGTTGATGGCGTAAACTTCCTCAGCTTCCAGACCAAGAATATAGCGCATCAGATCCGTGAAATGCACACCGCCGTCTAATGCCCAACCGCCGCCGGCATCCATCTTGAAGTTGCGCCAACCCCATTTCCCCAAGCCTTCGCCGACTTCGATCCAGAAGAACATACGCGGTTCACCGATGCGTCCTTGTGCGATTGCCCAGCTCCGTGTCCGTTGGATGCGCGCCAGACGATAGTTTTCAGCCACGGAGATAATCTTGTCGTTCCGCTCCGCCGCTTCCATCATCAATTGGCATGCCCGCATTGTGATACCGAACGGTTTTTCAATAATAACGTGCTTCCCCGCTTCAAGCGCAGGCACCGCAAGTGTATGATGTGCACTGTGAAGTGCACAGATGTCAACACATTCCAAATCAGGATGTTTCGCCAGCATTTCATCAAGTGCTGTATAGACTGCTGGCTTCGTCCCACCTTGAAATTCGTGTGCTTGGTTCGCGCGTTCTTCAGCACGTTCTTCGGCAATATCGCACGCCGCTACAATCTCAAAATCCCTGAGTCCGTTTGACCAGAGTTGACGATAACCGCCCATGTGTGCCCCTGACATACCGCCGCATCCTACCAATCCCATCTTAATTCGTTCTGGCATGTAAGCCTCCTTATATGTTCCAAATCACAATTCGCGCGTCCAACGCGCCTAACAGGACATGCGGAATTATATGCCATACAGAATCCCATGTCAACGTTTTTCTCTATAGTACCCAGAACCATTCAATTCTCCATTTTTCGATCAAGTTTTCAGCCCCAGGCCCAGTAGGTTCGGTTCCATGAGGTTTAAGAATTTAATTCGGTAATACAATAACCTCTGACTGTAGGAGCGAGCTGCGCTCGCGATCCCCAATAATTTCTTAAGATTGAATGGTTCTACACTCGTTCCTTAAACCCCTTGACTTAAAAATTATTTCTCTGATAGAATACCGAAAATAGAGGAGGGATAGTTATGTACATCGCTAATACGAATCTTTTCTATAACATCAGAGGATTCTCAGTTATGTTCGCGACGTTGCTTTTCTTCGCGAATCCGTTTGCCGATGCAGCGGTGGATAAGCATACTGTCGCTGTCTGGCTCTTTGAGGAAGGGAACGGAAAAACCGCGAAAGACGCTTCCGGGAACGGGCACGACGGCAAATTTGCGGGGAGTCCTAAGTGGGTAAAAGCGAAATTCGGAACAGGATTAGAGCTACCCGGCGATGCTGGCGGCTATATCGTTGTGGATTCTACTAAAAAACTGGAATTGGAAACACTCAGTATTGAAGCATGGGTTAAAGTGAAAGAGGGTACCGGTAAATGGCAAGGCATAGTCTGCAAACAGCAGGCAGGGTGTACCAATCGAAACTATGGCATCTGGGTGAATGTAAATACGAGCGTTCTGCATGCACAAATCGGTGCAAATGGCGGCTGCGCGTTCAGTATAGATGGCACAACTGAGATCACAGATAACAAGTGGCATCATCTCGCATTTACTTATGATGGCAAGATGGGGCGCGTTTACGTTGATGGCGAATTAGAGAACGAGGCACCCAACGCGCAGTCGTTCCAGAGCGGCGATCCAATTACGATCGGTGTTCCAAACCTCGATAACGCAAACGGATTGAAAGGTATCATTGATGAAATCCGCATCTCCAACGTCGCACGCACCGCAGATGAAATTCAGGAAGCGATGGATGTCGGCTTAGCACAAATTCTCAGCGTTGACCCCGGCGGCAAACTCGCAACACGCTGGGGATATATTAAACGAGTACAATAGATTAAAATAAGGAACATGGATTGCAGAAATTAACGTTCGCATGTTTACTACTTTTTTCCATCACTACATTCGTATTCGGGCAGGGACTTCCGATGGCAGTACCAGAAGAGGTAGGCGTTTCTGCCGAACGTCTTGAAGGCATCCGTCCTGTGATGCAAGGCTATATCGATCACGGACGTATAGCAGGGATCCTGACCGTCGTGGCGAGACGCGAGAAAATCGTTCATTTTGAAACCATCGGCATGCGGGATGTTGAAAACAACAAACCTATTGAAGCAGACACAATATTTCGTATTCACTCGATGTCGAAACCGATTACCAGTGTCGCCGTGATGATGCTCTATGAGGCGGGACATTTTCAACTCGACACACCCGTATCCGATTTCATCCCTGAATTTAAAAACATGAAGGTCTACAACGAAGACCAGACGGAAATCTTAGATGCGAAGAAAGCGATAACCATCAAACACCTTCTCACGCATACCGCTGGGTTAATCTATGGCTGGGGCGGTAAAGCACTTGATAAATGCTATCAGAAGGCGAACCTTTTTCAGCCCGGCACGCCGCTCGCGGATACTGTAAAAAAACTTGGCGACATGCCGCTCGCGCATGAACCGGGCGACAGATGGACTTATGGGGTTTCCACCGATGTTCTCGGTTACCTCGTGGAAGTGGTTTCCGGAATGCCGTTTGAAGAATTCCTTCAAACGCGACTCTTTGGACCCCTCGGTATGGTAGATACCGCATTTTCAGTGCCTTTAGAGAAGTTGGATAGGTTTGCAGCACTCTATCAACTTAGCAAAGAAGGTGAAATGAAAGGCAGTAAAGACAAAGAAAAAAAGACGGACGGTGCTAAGGAGATGAAAGGTGATAAAAACCCAAAAATGAGGTTGGAACGTGTTGAGAAAGATCCACCTCTCCAGAACGATGAGATCCGTTTCTTTCCAGGCGGCGGTGGTGCTCTCGTCTCAACGGCTCCAGACTATATGCGGTTTTGTCAGATGTTACTCAACGGTGGCGAACTTGAAGGGGTCCGCATATTAAAGCAGGAAACAGTTAAACTGATGCGCTCCGGACATCATGAGGGTTGGTTTGGACTCGGTTTTTCCATCGTAAATGATAACGAATCGAAAGACACCGATCATAAAGAACCAAAAGACACACCGGAGTCGATAGGGAGTTACAGTTGGGGCGGTGCCGCCGGTACCATCTTCTGGATTGACCCGGAAAAAGAATTGATCGGTTTGCTCATGACGCAGATCAGTGACGTGTCCTCGTCCCACGATCAATTTAAGGTGCTAACCTATCAGGCACTAACGGAATAGTGGTACTCAGTACTCAGTTTTCGGTTTTCGGTTAATACGTTGTGGCAGGTTATGTTCTCTGTTGCCGTCACAGTCTACCTCTTTAACCGACAACTGACAACCAAAAGGTTTTTCGCAGAAAAACCGTACCGACAACTATTAAAAAAGGAGCACAGATTGAGAAAATTTACGTGTATATGCTTACTACTTCTCTGCACCACTACACTCGCATTTGGGCAAGGGCTTCCAATGGCGGTGCCAGAAGAGGTCGGTGTTTCTACCAAACGCCTGAAACGCATCCGGTCGTTCCTACAAGGTTACTACAATTCAGGAGAAGTCTCCGGATTCCTAACAGTCGTGGCACGACGTGGGAAGATTGTCCATTTTGAAACCATCGGCATGCGAGATGTTGAGAACAACAAACCGGTTGAACCCGATACAATTTTCCGTATCTATTCCATGTCAAAACCGATTACCAGTGTCGCCGTGATGATGCTTTATGAGGAGGGACATTTTCAGCTCGGCACTCCTGTCTCTCAGTTTATTCCCGAATTTAAAAACATGAAGGTCTACAACGAGGACCAGACGGAAATCTTGGATGCGAAGAAGGGGATAACAATCAAACATCTTCTCATGCATACTGCTGGACTCACTTATGGGTGGGGCAATAAACCTGTTGATGAACGCTATAAAGAGGCGAAAATTTTTGAACGCGGCACGACGTTGGTGGACATGGTGAAGAAACTCGGCGATATCCCGCTCGTTCACGAACCCGGTGAAAGGTGGACCTATGGAGTCTCCGTTGATGTGCTTGGTTATCTTGTGGAAGTGGTCTCCGGAATGCCGTTTGAAGAATTCCTCCAAACACGACTTTTTGGACCCCTCGGCATGGTGGACACGGCATTTTCAGTGCCACCGGAAAAGGTGGACAGGTTTGCCGCACTCTATCGATATAACAGAAGAGAGGGAGAAAAAAAACGGGTTGGAGAAGATGCACCACTCGCTAATGATGAAGTCAGTTTTTTCCCATCGGGTGGTGGAGGTCTCGTCTCAACTGCTGCGGATTACATGCGCTTTTCTCAGATGTTGCTCAACGGTGGTGAACTCGATGGTGTCCGTATATTAGGGAAGAAAACGGTTGAACTAATGCGATACCCACATCATGATGATTGGTTTGGTCTCGGTTTTGCTGTTGTTACGGATAAGGAACCCCCAAACATTCTGGAATCGGTAGGAAATTTCAGTTGGGGCGGTGCCGCTGCTACCACTTTCTGGATTGACCCCGAAGAAGAATTAATCGGATTGCTCATGACGCAACTTCTCAACAACCCTTACCCATTCCAACAGCAATTTAAAGTCCTGACCTATCAGGCACTAACGGAATAATAGTTATCAGTTATCGGTTATCGGAGTAAGGGTTGGCGGTTATCAGTACGGTTTGCTTCGCAGTGAGAGTTAAAACATTGTGTCGCGGATGTTTCCTGTTACTGCCACAAGAAACCTCTTTGACTGATAACCGATAACTGACAACTATTTCATAGGAGACCTTGATGGAAATATATGGAGGATTACCGCGAGCCGTACCTGAAGATGTCGGTATATCGACCTCGCGTTTGGAGCGTATTGCTCCGGTCATGCAGGGGTATGTCGATAATGGCAGGATCCCGTGTGCGCTGACGATGATCGCACGTGAAGGCAGACTCGTCCATTTTGAAAAATGTGGTATGCAAGATGTCGCCGCCGCCAAACCAATAGAATATGACACTATTTTCCGCATCTATTCGATGACAAAGCCGATCACCAGTGCTGCTGTTATGATGCTCTATGAGGAAGGACATTTTCAACTCAGCACACCTATTTCCGAATTTGTTCCCTTTTTTAAGGATATGAAAGTCTACACAGAGGACGGCAGTACTGTTCTGGATGCGGAACGCGAAATAACAATAAAACATCTACTCACGCATACCGCTGGACTTATCTATGAAAGCGATAGGGAAAACCATCCGATTGATCAACAATATGAAGATGCGGATCTCTACGGTGGAGATCTCAC
>JAGFCB010000035.1 GCA_022394775.1 Candidatus Poribacteria bacterium | reverse complement strand
GCGTCTTTAAGAAAAAAATAAGGGCTTGGAGAAAAAATGCGACGTGGTCGCCGGATGGAAAACGGTTTGCTTACATTTACGAAGACTGGAATCGTTTCGAGTTCGGTATGTATCTTGGGACGTTTGGCGAAGAAGATGTCGAACTTCTCCCGAATGGGCGTTCCCCAGCCTGGTCGCCAGATGGTTCAGAGATTGCCTACACTCTCGCTCACGCACTGGGGTCTCGACTGACATTTCTCGATGTTGACACACGCCATCAGGAACAACCGATCCCCGATAAAGCACTACAATGGCAACACAGTCCGTCCTGGTCTGCTGCAGGGGATAGACTTGCGATTTCTGGGACCAAACATCCGATCCCTGCTATCTTGGACAGGGATCTGCACGAAGCATGGCGGGCCAAAAAAACAGTCTATATCGTCAACCGCGATGGCACGGGGCTGCGTCAACTTGTTGATGAAGCCGGTCCTAATGCACTTGCTCTCGGATTATCACCGGATGGTTCAGAAGTGCTTTATATACAGGAGATTAACGGACAACAACAAATTTTCAAGATTGATGTAAACAGCGGGATTCAGACGCAGTTGACGCACATTAGGGGTCCTTTTCATCAAGCGAATATTGGCGGTGATTGGTTTGATCCTGCGTATGCCTTGCCAGTTTCACCGCAGCCGGCATTGCTAACGACGACTTGGGGTGAAATAAAAAAAGATTAGTTCTTTAAGTCTGCTTGAGACAAAGGAAATAAGTATGAGATTGGTGTTGACTTTTTCTCTAATCCTCTTGATGCTGATGTGTGGGGATGTGTGTCGGGTTTTTGCTGAAGCCCCGACGACTCCAAAAATCCTGTTTACGTCTACCCGTGATGGCAATCGTGAGATATACATGATGAATCCGGATGGCTCCGAACAGGTGAACTTAACACAGCATCTTGCTGATGATCTTGAAGCCGCATGGTCTCCAACAGGTGAGCAGATTCTGTTCGTCTCAGATCGCCAGCGGAAAGGGGTGCGGGACTTGTATTTGATGGATCCCGATGGGTCGAATATCCGACGCGTCTTCAAGCGAAAAATAAAGGCGAATAAAAGAAGTCCAACGTGGTCCCCAGATGGCAAACGGTTTGCTTACGTTTACAGGGATTGGGATCGTCGAAAGTCCAGTCTCCATCTGGGGAGGTTTGGCGAGGAAGATGTCGAAAGCCTCCGGTATGTAGGTTCCCCCGCGTGGTCTCCAGATGGTTCAGAGATTGCCGGTTCTGTCTCTCACGTACTCGGGGCTCGACTGATATTTATCAACGTTGACACCCGCGGTCGTGAACAACCGATCCCCGATAGGACACTTCCTTGGCAATACCTTCCGTCTTGGTCTACTGCGGGGGATAGACTTGCGATTACTGGGAACAAACATCCGAGGCCTGCCATCGGGGATAAGGAACTGGACGAAGCAAGGGAACTACACGAGGCATGGAACGATAAATTCACTGTCTACATCGTTAATCGCGACGGCACGGGGCTGCGTCAACTTCTTGATGAAGCCGGTCCCGATGTCCGTGTTGCTGCGTTAGCACCGGACGGTTCGGAAGTGCTTTATACACAGGAGACTAACGGACACGATCAACTCTTCAAGTTAAATATAAACAGCGGGGTTCGGATGCAGTTGACGCATGTTGCGGGGCCCTCTCATCAAGCGAATCATCAGGGTGATTGGTTCGATCCGGCGTATGCGTTGCCCGTATCACCACAGCCAGCATTGCTAACAACGACGTGGGGTCAACTGAAAAAGAAGTAGCGGCTTTAGAAGAACAGTTTTCAGTTTCGGGGTTTTGATTCACAAACACGGTCTTTGAAACCGTTCCTTTTTCTCAAGTACCAACGACTTTAATTTCACTGTTATACGTGGAAGGAATAAAAATGAAACAGAAATTTGCTGATACCGTGTCGAGGATAGCTGGGATATTTGTGTGCTTCCTGCTTGCGTTAAACCTTTGTGCCTACGCGTCCGATGTTCCATACATCGCCTTTAGTTCTAAGCGGAGTGGAAATTATGACATCTACATGATGGATATAAATGGCAAGAATCTTCAGCAGCTGACAGACGATCCAGCGGATGAGTTTGATCCAACGTTTTCGCCGGATGGACAGCGGATGGCTTATGCTTCCAATCGCGATGGCAATCTGGAAATATATGTGATATATCTGCCGACGAAAGTATTCCACCGATTAACAAACCATCCAGCACGAGACGATAATCCGGCATGGTCTCCAGATGGGCGATGGATTGCGTTTGACTCTAATAGAGCAGGGCCGATTGATATCTACAAAATCGAACGCAGTGGCGAGAATCTCCAACGGTTGACGCACGAAAGAGATAACAACTACAACGCGGAGTGGTCGCCCGATGGTCAATCAATTGTTTTTGCTGCCAATTGGGCAAATAACGTTGACATTTATATGATGAATGCCGATGGTGGCAACCTCAAACGCCTGACAAACGAACCGCAGGCGGACAATGAGCCGGCATGGTCTCCGAATGGAAAGCAGATCGCCTTTAGTACTGCGCTTGTAGGAAATAGGGACATCTATATCATGAATGCGGACGGCGGAAAGGTCCGCAGATTGACGTATCATCCTGCAGCGGATTGGTCTCCAGTCTGGGGACCTGATGGTCAATCGATTGTTTTCCATTCCAAGTTGGAAGCAAATGATGACCTCTATATCATAGATGTGGAAGGAGCCAATCGCGTTATAGACAAGCGCCGCAGATTGACCCGCCATGTGACGAAGGATCAGGATCCGACGTGGGTGCCAGTAGGTTTTTTTTCTGTCTCTCCGACGGCCAATACATACACGACTTTGTGGGGCAGACTGAAGCAATCTGTCCACGACTAAATGAGGTTGATCGGATAAGGGAAGATTGAATCTACATAGAACGGCATAAGTGGGTTGCGGTTTGAAATTAGAATATCAAGAATCTAAGATTTCTCACAGTAGGAGTTTTCAACTATTGTGAAATTTGAAAAGACTTCCTGCCTATCTATTCAGTATTTCCCTTTTACCAAGAATAGCGAGGCTTGACAACCTATTTATTGCGTTTCTAAATGGACAAAGTGGTAAAGCAATTGATTGCCAAATCTGCTACTTCTGAATGGCATACGTGGAGAAAATAAAATGATGGGTAAATTTGTCTATATTGTGTGTTTCTTGCTTGTGGTAGTCCTTTATACACAAGCGTCTGATGTTTCGCATATTGCCTTTACTTCCAACCGAGATGGGGATTTCGACATTTACATGATGGATATTAACGGCAAGAATCTTGAGCAGCTGACGAATCATCCGGGGAATGAGTATTCTCCAACGCTTTCGCCAGATGGACATCGGATGGCTTATGTTTCCACTCGGGATGACAATCTGGAAATATATGTAATGGATCTCAAGACAAATGTATCCCGCCGATTGACGAACCATCCGGGAGTTGACGATAATCCGTCATGGTCGCCTGATGGACGATGGATTGCGTTGGATTCCAATAGAGCAGGGGCGTTTGATATCTACAAAGTTGAAGTAAGTGGCGAGAATCTCCAACGGTTGACACACGGGGAGCAGAATAGTTTCCACCCGGCATGGTCATCTGATGGTCTAATCGCTTTTGATTCAAAAGATGGTATCCATGTGATGGACTCGGATGGGGCGAATCTGAGACGACTTGAGAATCAACCGCGAGCGGGAAAAACACCGTCATGGTCCCCAGATGGGGAACAAATCGTCTTTAGTGATATGATTTTAGGAGGAAATTGGGATATCTACACCCTAAACATTGACGGGAGTAATCTCAGGCGGATGACGCGCCATCCATCTAAGGATATGTTTCCGGTCTGGAGTCCTGATGGTCGATCAATTGTTTTCTATTCCCAGTGGAATCAGAAAACTGACATTTATCTTATAGAAGACGTGGTCTGGCGACAATCTATCCAATTGACGCGTCATCCGGCGGTAGATCGGTCTCCGACGTGGGTGCCTATAGATATTTCTTTTTCTCTTTCTCCAACTGCGGAGACACACACAACATTATGGGGTAGGCTGAAGCAATCCGCCCGTGACTAAATGAGGCGTTATTTAATGACACAACTTGGTTTGACCCATTAGCCTTACCTGTTTCCCACAATTACAGTTGCTAACAACCATGTGGGGCGAAATGAAATGGGAATGGGAAGACGCTCATCGGCATGAATGGCGCTATTGTGGTTGATGGTGAAGGTGTTGGTAACCTTGAAATTCGTCTCGACCCTTCTGTAACAACGACGAGGGGTCAAATCAGAATCAGGATTTACAGGATTACAGACGTTTATTGAATCATTTGGAACGGACACAATCTACGCGATCGTGTCTAAAAATTGACGATGGGAGAAATGGGTATGAGATTTGTGTTTATTTTTTTTCTAATCCTCTTGATGCTGATGTGTGGAGGTATGTGTCAGGTTTTTGCTGAAGCGCCGACGACACCGAAAATACTGTTTACGTCCACACGGGATGGCAATCAGGAGATATACATGATGAATCCGGATGGATCTGAACAGATGAACTTAACACAACATCCCGCTACTGATTTTGGAGCCGTATGGTCTCCAACAGGTGAGCAGATCCTCTTCGTCTCGGATCGCCGGGGGACGCATGTGCACGATTTGTATTTGATGGACCCTGATGGGTCCAATATCCGGCGCGTCTTCAAGCGAAAAATAACGGCTGATAAAAGAAGTCCGACGTGGTCGCCTGATGGCAAACGGTTTGCGTACTGGTCGGCGGATTGGAATCGTCTAAAGTTCGGTCTCTACCTTGGAACATTTGGCGAAGAGGATGCCAAACGCCTCCCGTATGGGAATTCCCCTGCGTGGTCTCCGGATGGTTCCGAAATTGCCTGCTCTGAACCTCATCAATTCGGGGCTCGGTTGACATTTATTGACGTTGACACGAGAACAGGAACAACCGCTCCCCGATAAAGCACTACGACGGCAATACGGTCCGTGCTGGTCTGCTGCAGGAGACAGACTTGCGATTTCTGGGAACAAGCATCCGTTGCCCGTGATCTTGGATAGGGAGCTGCACGACGCATGGGCAACTAAAGACACAGTCTTTATTGTGAATCGTGATGGCACGGGTCTACATCAACTTGTGGATGAAGCCGGTCCCGCGGCAGTTGCTTCTGCGTTATCGCCGGATGGTTCGCAAGTGCTTTATACACAGGAGATTAACGGACAACTCCAAATTTTCAAGATTGATGTGAACAGCGAGGTCCAGACGCAGTTGACGCATATTGGAGGTCCTTTTCGTCGAACGAATTATGGCGGTGATTGGTTTGATCCGGCATACACGTTGCCGGTATCACCACAGCCGGCATTGCTAACAACGACCTGGGGTGAACTGAAAAAGAAGTAGCGGCTTTAGAAGAACAGTCTTCAGTTTCGGGGTTTTGATTCACAAACACGGTCTTTGAAACCGTTACCTTTTTCTCAAGTACCAACGACTTTAATTTCACTGTTATACGTGGAAGGGATAAAAATGAAACAGAAATTTGGTGAGAAACTGAAAAACTCAACAACCCTGGATTAAAACTGAGAGGCGGAAATACAGATGGGAAGAATCATATTCACTCTGCTTTTGGCGGTGGTGTTGAGTATCGGGCAGATAACACACAGCGCATGGGCAGACAAGATTGTTTTTGCGTGTCTTTTTGATGGGCAAGCGCATTCAGACATTTGTATGATAAACTCGGATGGGTCCAATTTGCGCAGGTTAACAGAAAGTCCAAAAAGCAAAGCTTGGCCGACTTGGTCCCCCGATAAAAAAACGATTGTTTTTGGACACACCAATAAACTTTGGCTCATGGATGCAGACGGAAACAATTTGAGGGTTCTAAAAGAGGATGTCAGTTTTGATTTGCGTACGGCGTGGTCCCCGGATGGTAGCAAGATTGCTTATGGCGTAATTTTTGCTATTAACATTATAGATATCGATACAAAGGAAGAAAGACTGTTAAAGCTGCCTCAAAATATGGTAAGAATCAAGGAAGTTGCTTGGTCCCCGGATGGTCGCCAACTCGCTTTTGCCGCCGATGCGGATCTGCCGACGCGGGACATCTATGTTGTCAACACGGACTATGTCCGCAACGAAGAAGGAATTGGGCTGCGTCAGCTCACACAACATCCCGGCGAAGACCGAACCCCTACGTGGTCTCCTGATGGCAAACAGATCGCTTTCTATTCCACTCGCAATGAGACGGGCGGTATTTTTTTTATGGATGCTGATGGAAGCAACATCACGGAACTCACTAATGACGGTGAAAAGACTCCATCTTGGTCTCCAGATGGCAAACAGATCGCTGTTCATGTATTTCCAGGACCTCCGCAGATAGGTGCCGAGGGTATAGCCGTTGGCCCCATTCCAGGAAAACCGCATATTAGGGTAATGGATGCAGATGGTCGTAATTCGGAGTTTATCGCTGTCGGACACTCTCCATCATGGCAATCGACGTTTCCGAGTTTGGCGGTTCAACCTGTTGAGAAGTTAACTTTAACTTGGGGACAGATTAAATCTGATTGAACGTCATTGCTTTTCGCTTTATGGAAAACGTTTCATAGGTGCTACCAATTAACATAGTTGTATTGCTTATGTCTCTGCTCACCTTCACTAAAAATCAAAAAAGAGAGTGATCACTCATAGGTTCGCGGGTCTATTATTATAACGCAAGTTGCTACCTGTTTATACACATAGCACTCCGGAATCAACGGTATGAATGCCCTATGGCATTCCCGGGGAGTGCAAGAGGTTAAATACACCGTTTTCTATAGATATATCACCCCTCTGGGGTGGGAAAGGTGTCTGAAAAACTGTGTTGAAACGCTCAAGATCTGTTAGTAGCAAGTTAGGTTATTATATCACTCACAAGAAGTTAGCGAGGATTTCTGATGTTTATCAACTTTAGGTTTCTACTTAGTCCGATATTAGTGCTCAGTTTAGTTGCGCCAGCCTTTTCTTTCGAGCCTTCGGGTGGCGTTTTGGTGCTGGATGGTGAGGATGACTATGCGATCCTCCCACTTGCCGAACACGGCTATATTTTCCCAAAAGAGACCGATGAATTTACTGTTGAAGTATGGTTCTATCCGAAATCTGAACCGAAAGCAAAAGAGAGGCATATTATTCTGGGTCAGCAAGCTGTTATCGGATTGACTGCAGAAGATGAGTGTGAGCTGAATCAGAATCAACTTTGTGCCTATGGCTTCGCATTTCTTGTCGGGAAAGGCGTGCGCGCCTTCATAGGTATTGAAAAGCCAATTGAAAGGGATCAATGGAACTATATGGCAGTTATTTTCAAAGACAGTTCATTTTTTTTGGCATACAATGACGAAATCCTGCGCACAAGCAGAATTAACCGAGTGAACTTTGTGGCTGCGCATCTCCTGGGTCCTAAACAGTTTAAAGATTTCTTCGTAGGCGGCTATGCTGAAGATAGGGTAATATTCGATAATGATCATCGTGAAGTGTTAGGCCGAAGGACGCACTTTCATGGTTTGATTGATGCGATAAGGTTTTCAAATATCGCTCGGCATGATTTACCCATCGCGCACGGATTCTGGCTGTTTGATCCACCCCACCGTTTTTTGAATGATGAACACACGTTAGCACTCTGGGATTTTAACGACAAGGAAGGCACGAATCGCTTTGAAGATACATCTGGGAATGGGAGGACACTCATCGGCATGAACGGTGCCACTGTGGTGGGTGGTGAAGGTGTTGGTAATCTTGAGATTTATCCCGATACTTCTGTAACAACGACGTGGGGTCAAATCAAGTCAGAGTCATTTTGACCTTGCGATTCATTACGAGTTTAGAGACTGTTTCAATTAATTGTGCACTCTCAAACAGTCTGAATGCCCATAACGGGCATTCAGACTGGCACAAACTAACAGTTTATGCTACAAATATGTGTATTTTCACTTTAATAACAAGACTTACGCAGCCCGCTGAATTTTACACGGTTAGTCAGAAAACCAGTAATTTTCCTCATATCTTTGTCCGTCTTAACTGGAAGGTGAAGATATGATTTGATAATGTCTTACAATCTTGAAAGGAGACACAAAAATGAAAAGAATCCTATCCGCGCTGCTTTTCGGACTAACGTTAAGTGCATGGCACATACCACACGACACATCGGCAGATGAGATTGTTTTTCTTTGTCGTTTAAGAGTGGATCTCGTTGGAGGAGAGGACGAGATTTGCACAGTAAATCCAAATGGGGGAGAACAGATAACCCTCACCAAAAAACCGAAAGGTCTAATTAAAAACTGGCCAACTTGGTCACCAGATAGAACCAAGATTCTTTTTGCTACCTCTGCACCCAGTAATCTTTATCTTATGAATGCAAATGGAGGTAATGTGACGCTCCTGAAAGAGAACTACCGTGGGGCGCGTCCTGCTTGGTCTCCGGATGGACAGAAAATTGCTTATGGCGGAACGGGACCGTGGATCGCTTTTTTGGATGTCCGGACGCTAAAAGAAAAACCAATGTTCGTTCCGGTAGATCGAGCCCGTGACATGGCCTGGTCTCCGAATGGTCGTCAATTGGCTTTCGTCAATTGGAATCGGGATCACCAAACAGGACAGGACATTTATATCATTAATGTGGATGGGACAGACTTACGACAGTTAACCGATCATCCTGGACATGACCGCTTGCCAGCCTGGGCTCCCAATGGCAGGCAAATCGCATTTTACTCCACTCGCAATAATGATAATAACAGTGGTGGTATTTTCTTGATGGACGTAGATGGGAAGAAAGTCACAGAATTGACGGATGGAAATGAAACATATCCATCTTGGTCTCCCGATGGCAAACGGTTTGCTTACATTTACGAGGACTGGAATCGTCCCGAGTTCGGTATGCATCTTGGGACGTTTGGCGAAGAGGATGTCGAACTCCTGCCGAATGGGAGTTCCCCAGCCTGGTCGCCGGATGGTTCAGAGATTGCCTACACTCTCGCTCACGCACTGGGGTCTCGACTGACATTTCTCGATGTTGACACACGTGATCAGGAACAACCGATCCCCGATAAAGCACTACAATGGCAACACAGTCCGTCCTGGTCTGCTGCAGGGGATAGACTTGCGATTTCTGGGACCAAACATCCGATCCCTGCTATCTTGGA
>JAGFCB010000081.1 GCA_022394775.1 Candidatus Poribacteria bacterium | reverse complement strand
AGGCGGGGTTTAAAACCCCGCCTGCCGTTATAAAAGAAAAATGCGTAAGTCCTAAATCTATAAAGAGGATTTCACCATGCGCTTTATGTCCAACCTCATTGCTATACTGCTTGTATTTTGTCTTATCGGTTTGTTGTTCACGCCAACGACGTCCGCCTTTATTGAGCGAGAATATACGGTTCGTGAAGTCCTTGACGCTTGCACGAACATTGTCTTCGGGAAAGTAAAAAGTGTTGACAAAGCCCGTTTGCGAGGTGTTGTCACCGTCGAAAAAGATGTCAAAGGGAAAAGTGGTCTCAAAGAAATCAAGATGAATTTCGCCACCGGTCATTACAAACGGGGTACCTCGCCACAAAAACTGGTGAAGTTGCTTAAACCCGGGATGCCTATTATTGTTTTCTATCGCGAACATTACGGCATTGATAGCATGTGCTTTGTTGACGATACATGGTTTCAGATGCGTGCATATCGTGGCAGATATGGCGCGGGGGGTTGGTGGACCTTTACGCACATTGACCCAATGATGTCGCGAACGTTTGCTGGTAAGACGAAGGCGTTTCAGAAGATTGTAGGCGATATGTTAGCAGGTAAAATGTGGGTTGCTGCGCCGAAAAACGCCGTAAAAGTCTTAGTTTTAACAGGAAATAGCACATATCCAACATGGAGTCAGACCCCAGTTCATACGAACGTCGCAACCCATGAATATCACACATTACGGTCGGTAAAAGCGGCAGACAAACGCACGCTCGCTTATGAACTTACGAAAGAGCATGCCTTGCCGCACTTAGAGGACGCTGATATTCTATGGATCGGATATGAAGAGATTTCGAGTTATGGGCGGTACCTCCTTGCGAGTAAAGTCGAGCAGAAGATTAAGACATTCGTAAAGGACGGCGGCATCGTTGTTGTTGCCGGACAAGACAGCAGTGCTGAAAAACCGTGTGCGACGGGGTGGTTACAAGGCGGTAAATTAATAGGCGTTGAGAGTCCACCGACCCAGGATTTCGTTGTTACCGAAGACGGACGTTCCCTTTTCGCCACGCCGAATAAGATCGTGTCAGGCAAAATTTTTGCTGATGATGCGTGGATGGGGTGGGATCGGCGTGATACAGTTTTTGCGACGACTACGAACAACAAAGAATTGGTTGTCGGTGCGAGACGATATGGCACGGGTTTATACATTATCACAAGCCTTCGCAACGATAGCGAATATACAACGACGGTAAACAAACCGATCATAGAAAATATCATGCATTATGCTGTGAGTCAATTGAAGTAGTTATTGGTTGTTGGTTGTTGGTTAAAGAGTTTTGTTTTTTATTCACTTTTGCTGTCCATTTCATCAGAATCCTCTTAACTGACAACTGAAAGATTTTTTCGCAGAAAAAATCGTACTGATAACCGATAACCGTTAAATAAACTTCGCCACAACTAATGTAATGTCATCGTTTGCACTCTCGCCTTGCTGATGTGCTTGAAGGTCGCACAAAATCTTCTCCTTAATCTCTGTCGGTGATAAGTGGCGTTTTTCTGAGATCAGTGCTTTGAGCCGCTCCAGTCCATACATTTCAGCATCCGGATTGAACGCCTCGGTGATGCCGTCTGAATAGAGCACGAGCAGATCGCCGGGGAACCATTCGACTTCGGTGCTGTAATATTGCGAATGTTCCGCCAATTCAGCGAACCTTGGGAAACCTACTGGCATAAACGAGGATTCTAACTCAAGTGGGTCGCTATCGCTGCCGCGTCTATAAAGGAGCATCTGTGGATGCCCGGCATTGGCGAACTCGAACCGATTATCCGGGTGAATAATGAGATAGCAGCAGGTCATGTAGATAAAGGCTTGTGAATCTTCCTCTGCGACTCGGGTAAGGGCTTTCATAACTTCAGTCACGGAAGCGTCGAAACGGATTTGGGTCTGCAAGCAACTTTTGGTCATCGCTGCGAGCATGGCTGAGTGGTAGCCGTGCCCCATCACATCACCGAGGAAAATAGCGACGCGGTTATCAGAAAGGTTCAAATAATCGTAGTAATCCCCGCCGACGGTATTTGCGGGTCGGCAATATCCGGCGGAAGCGAGGGACGGGTGCGAGATTTCTTGATTCGGGAGAATAGATTTTTGAACTTCAGCGGCGAGGCGCATGGATTCTTCCTGCGCGATTTCTTTACGAATCGCGCTCATCTGAATCTCAAGATCATGTCGGATTTTATCGTTGAGCACGCGGAACATACCGCTGCCGATCCGTGGCTCGCGCGCCATTGCGTTGTAAAAATCGTGCCGCGTGATCCGAAGGAACTGCGTAGATTTCACCGTTTTGACGGTAGCACTTCGGGGCTTATTATCAATCAGCGCGATTTCACCGAGGCAGTAGCCTTTCTTGTTAAAAAACAAAACCTCTGTTCCTGCCTTGATAATACTGACTTCGCCATCAACCATGAGGTAGAGCGAATCACCTTCGTCTCCTTCCTCAAATAGCGTTGTATCCGCAGGGTAGGTAACTTCGCTCGTAATCTGACAGATCGCTTTTAATTCGGTTACTGGGAGTTCCGAAAAAAGTTCAGTTTTCTGTAAAAACTTTAGTTTATCTGCTTCTGCTAACATTACGGATTCTGCCTTTGACTTTTTGTAGGAAATGTGGTATTTTAATAGTTATCAGTGACCAGTTACGCGTTTCCAGTTAAGAGGCCTCTGGTAACAGGACTATTTAGTTCTCAGTTTTTTCGTCCAATTTTGGACACCCCAGGCCCCGCAGGTGCGGTTTGGAACCAGGGCTCCCACCCGTTACTGGGAAGGGACACCGGACTTGAAAAAGAAGATTCAAAAATGTAGCAAATCCGGTAATTTATCTAAAACTAACCCAAGTTGCTACTAACAGATTTCGCGCACTTCCGAAGGGGTTTTCGTCTTTTTCCTCACCCCAGCGGGGTGATATATCTATAGAAAACGGCGTATCTAACTCTTGCACTCCAGCGGAGTGCTATGTGTATAAAAGGTGGCAACTTGCGTTAAAACTATAGTAAAACCTACAATTAACGAGACATCCATAGAAGGCTGGGTTCCAAACCCTGAAGAAATCCGCAGAAACACCCTATCAAAGACCCCCAGCAAAAACCCTGCATTGGAGGTAGATTTGTTGTTTTCTAAAGCGTTGATTTATTTTTCGGTTTTACCATAAATAGCCCTGCCTCTGGTAACCGGTAACTGGTAACTGAAAACCAATAACCATTTTGCCATAGAAAAGAGAATTATGTCAATAACTGATTTTTTCCGAGGGAAAGTTTTACTCATCACCGGTGGCACCGCATTTTTGGGGCAACCGTTGGTGGCGAAGATTTTAGCCGCGATTCCCGATGTCGAAAAGATTTATCTGCTCATCCGAAGCCGTACGGATGCCGCCGGGAAACGTACCTCTGCCCAAGAACGGTTAGAAAATGAACTTCTCGCTTCGGATGTTTTTGCTGCCCTACGCCGCCAGCAGGGTGAGAACTTTGATACATGGGCATTGCAGAAGCTTGCAGCCGTTGAGGGCGATCTCACCGACGAACGCCTCGGATTCAGCGATGCCGATTACCAACGGCTCCAAAATGAAGTCCAGGTTTTTATTAACGTCGCAGGACTTGTCGATTTCGATCCACCTTTTGATGACTCTTTATGGGGCAATGCACTCGCTGCGAAACACGTTGTCAACTTCGCAAAAGGGTGTCGAGATGTCGTGTTCTTGCACGTCTCAACTGCTTATGTCTGCGGTGACAACCCCGGACCTGTGCCTGAAGAACTACCACCGCCGTACGAACAGTATGCAGCGGATTATCGCGAGCAGACGGGTGTCGCTATTCCAGAGACACTTTCGGAAGAAATTGAAGGCTTATTATCTCTGAGTGGTGTTATTCGTGCCGAAGTGGATTCACCTGAAAACCTTGCGCGCTTCCAGCGCGAAGCAGAACAGCAAAAAAAAGGGACCCGCAAGGGAATAGATGCGCAAATTGAAGAACTGAAGGCAGAGTGGCTCGAAAATCGCTTGGTTGAAGCAGGCCTGGCGCACGCGCGCTCGCGCGGCTGGAACGATACCTATACCTACATGAAGTTCCTCGCTGAACAGATGGTTATGGAATTACGCGGGGAACTCCCGACCGCTATCGTGCGCCCCTCAATTATTGAAAGCAGCCTTGCTGAACCTGAACCGGGGTGGCTCGGAAAATTTCGGATGTCTGAACCGCTGATCGTCGGTTTCGGAAAGGGACGGCTGCCCGATTTTCCTGCGGATCCGGACATAATTCTTGATATTATCCCTGTTGATTTCGTTGTGAACGCTATGCTGGCAGCCGCTGAAGCGACAGCGAGACTCGGCGGGATTGAGGTATATCACGTTGCAACTGGCACACAGAACCCTCTCTACTTTCGCGGTATCTTTGAGGCGACTTATGAGTACTTCGTCAAATATCCGATGTTGGAAGACGGAAAACCGATCGCCGTGCCAATCTGGCAATACCCAAGTTTAGAGGAATTTCAGCGGAAATTGGATAGCCGCATGCGTCTGGCGAACCTTGCCGTTTATATGCTCGGTCTGTTCCCGATGCGTGCTGCGAAGCGTAAACGCCGCCAACTTGTCCTTAAATTGAGTGGGATTAAGGCACTCCTGCATTATATTAGAATTTACGCACCCTACACGCGAACGAATTTTGAATTTGAGACGCAAAAGATGCAAGGACTTTACGAGGCGCTCTCTCCGACGGAGCAGCAACGGTTTAACTTTGATATCTCACACATCCACTGGAAACGGTATTTCCAAGAGATACATATCCCCGGTATTAAAAAACATGTGCTGAAGCTTGAAGATGGCGCAGCGGATGATTCGGAAGATGATCGTACACAGACCTCCGCTACACAGCAGGAACAGGCGGGTTCGCAAGATAAATCTGAGGGGTAGGATATGCCCTCTATTCGCTGGCGGGGTT
>JAGFCB010000096.1 GCA_022394775.1 Candidatus Poribacteria bacterium | reverse complement strand
CAGCATAGGAAAAATATGGAAAAAATAGAACGCGCACTCATCAGTGTTTACGACAAAACCGATCTTTTAGATATAGCCAACGTCCTCGCACAGCGCGGCGTAGAAATCCTCTCCACCGGCGGTACAGCCCGACACCTTCGAGACGCTGGTATTGACATCGTTGATGTCTCTGACTACACCGGCTTTTCTGAAATGCTGGACGGTAGAGTGAAAACCCTCCACCCGAAGATTCATGGCGGTCTCCTCGCCGAATGGGACAATACGGAACACAGCGCACAAGCAGAAGCACACGGTGTAAATGCCATTGATATGGTGATATGCAACCTATATCCGTTTGAAGCAACCATCGCCAAGCCGGACGTAACACTTCCCGAAGTGATCGAGAACATCGACATCGGTGGACCGACGATGATTCGTGCCGCGGCGAAAAACTATCGGCACGTTGCTGCGCTCACGGCTCCGAGCCAATACCCACAAATTATCGCTGACTTAGATGCAAACGATGGCTGCCTTTCAGAAGAACGGCGATTTGAATTGGCAAAAGCGGCATTCGCGCATACCGCGCACTACGACACCACAATCGCTGCCTATCTTACCGACAGTGATTCCCCTCTGATAAGGGGGGGTAGTGGAGTTGACAGTGATTCCCCCCTGATAAGGGGGGTTAGGGGGGTTGATGAATTCGTCGATAACCTGACGCTCCATTTCAAGAAGGAACGTACACTCCGCTACGGCGAAAACCCGCACCAGCGCGCCGCTTTCTACAGAACTGAAACCACGCCAGGACCATCGGCTGCGTGGGCAAACCAACGTAGTGGGCAACCGCTCTCCTTCAATAACCTCCTCGATTTAGAAGCCGCTTTAGAGATCGTCAAGGATTTTAAGTCCCCCGCGTGTGCTATCATTAAACACAACAACCCTTGTGGACTCGCAACTGCCGACAATCTACAAGATGCCTTCACGAACGCATTGGAATGCGATCGTACCTCTGCTTTCGGTTCGATTGTTGGGCTAAACCGTAAAGTGACAATCCAGACGGCGAACACGATCCGCGAGGCAGCACAGGCAGGCGTGAAAATTGATGCCATTATCGCACCGAGTTATACTGATAAAGCGTTACGCGCACTGTCTCGTGTCAAGCGCCGTCCTATCCTTGAAGTTGGGTCGTTTTCAGCAGCGGAACCGCTCTTGCAGATTCGCAACATCACGGGTGGTATACTCGTCCAAGACCCGGATGTCCACGAGTTGAGTGCCGATGCATTACAGGTTGCCACGCAGCGTGCACCGACAGAGACAGAGTTGGAATCTTTGTTGTTCGCGTGGAAGGCGTGCAAACATGTCAAATCTAACTGTATCCTATTGGCGAACGGCACGCAGAGCGTTGGTATTGGTGCAGGGCAGATGAGTCGCGTGGATGCCGCGATTATTGCTATCCGAAAAGCGGGCGAAAAAGCCGAAGGGTCCGTGTTAGCCTCAGATGCCTATTTCCCATTTCCCGATGGTGTCGAAATTGCGGGTGAAGCAGGCATCAGCGCGATTATCCAGCCGGGCGGTTCCGTCAATGACGAGCCTGTGATTGAAAAGGCTGACGCTTACGGCATCGCAATGGTGCTAACAGGCGTACGCCATTTCCGGCATTAGCCATGGGTTACCGAAAACTTTTCTGTTTTTTACCTTACAGGCAGTATACTACAGTAGATCTATTCAGTTCTCGGTTTTTTCGTCCAATTTTTGAGCCCCAGACCCGGTAGGTGCGGTTTCCTAACCGCACCGGGACTGAAAGGGAAAAATCAAACATTTAGAGAATCCGATAATTTATCTAAAACTATGGTGAAACCTGCAATTAATTGGACACTCTCAAACAGTCTGCATGCCTATAACAGGCATGCAGACTAGCACAAACTAACAGTTTTGCGGCGTACTCGCCCAGATGCGACGTGCATCATGTTACAAAGATGTCTATTTATTTTTTAGATTCACTATAAATGACTCTGTATGCTACAGTGATAAGGTTGGACATCCGATCATTTTTGTGATACTCTATGCGAAGAAAAATACGACAACTCGTCTCAACCTTTGGAAATAATATGACTGAAAGTGCAAAGTACATCAAAATTGTTATCCTGTTTGCAAATTCAGGTCAGTGATGTGCCTTTAATCGCTATAACAGTTTAATATGGCTATTGAAGGAAAATTAAAAAATGCCTACAACATTAACACTCCCACCCACAATAATTACAGGCGCAGGCGCGTCTGAGAACGTCGGTGAACAAGCGAAACGACTCGGTGTCACAAACGCACTCATCGTCACTGATCCCGGTATCGCTAAAATCGGATACGCCGACAAAATCGCACAAAACCTACACGCTGCCGGCATCAGTAGCACCTGCTTCTCCGATGTCATACCCGATCCAACTTTACAAAATGTGCAAGACGGGCTAAAGCAGTACGCTGACGAAGCCTGCGATGTGATTGTGAGCATCGGCGGGGGCAGTGCCATTGATTGTGGCAAAGGTATCGCCATGAAACTAACCAACGTTGGTGATTTTGTCGATTACATGGGCGTGGATAAGATTCCGAATCCGGGGGCACCCCTTATCGCGATACCGACGACAGGCGGCACTGGCAGCGAAGTCTCCAAGGTTACCGTTATTACAGATACCGAGCGGAACGTCAAGATGATGCTCAGTAGTGCTTGTCTACTGGCACCCGTTGCACTCGTGGACCCGCTGCTCTCCCTCACAACGCCACCACATCTGACAGCAGCAGTCGGCGTTGACGCTTTAACGCACGCAATAGAGGCGTACATCTCCAAACGCGCACAACCGATTACCGACGCACTTGCACTGAAAGCGATTGAGATGATTTCAGGATCGTTACGGCAGGCGTGGGCGGATGGCGAAAACATTCCCGCGCGCACGGATATGATGATTGGTGCGTCTATCGCGGGGATGGCGTTCAGCAATTCCTCTGTCGCGCTGGTCCACGGCATGTCGCGTCCGATCGGAGCATATTTTCATGTCCATCATGGGCTCTCAAACTCGGTGTTATTACGGGATGTAATGGCGTTTAGCGTCGTCGGCGCGCCTGACCGCTTCGCAGATATCGCACGTGCGATGGGTGAACCTATTGACGGATTGTCCCCGATGCACCAAGCGGACGCTGCCGTTTCTGCTGTTGAAAGGCTCGTTACCGATATTCAGATGCCGCGACTCGGCGAAATTGATAAGATTAACAGAGAGAGGTTCGAGGACGTGATTGAACAGATGGCAGCCGATGCTATTGCCAGCGGAAGTCCTGCGAACAATCCGAGGCAGGCGAGTGCCGAAGAAATCGTTGCCTTGTACCGTCAATGTTTTTAGAAGTAGTAGGCATGCTCCGTCATGCCATCCACGCATAATATGCCTCGCACAATTCTGAAAAAAATAACCTTAGCGTTTTTGTTATGTCTGTCGCTTGCCGGGTGTGAGACTTCCGATGTTCTCCTCCCTGAAGACAGCGCACCGATTTATTATGGAACAATCGATAGTATTGACGATGTCTACGATGGCGACACGATCCAAGATGTGGCTATCCTAATCTATCCGTTCCATTCGTCAACGCCGGGCATGAGCGAAGCGCAATTAACGCTCTGGCCCGGTATTGAACGTCGCGTTGACGGGATTTATAGCATTACAAACATCAGACTCGCAGGGATAGATACACCTGAAAAGCGTCCCATCCGCGGTGAGCGCACCGAAACCTCAATCCAACGCGAAAAAGAACGCGCTGAAGCCGCAACGGACTTTCTTAAACAACTGCTCCTTGACAACAGTGAAGACGACGGCACCCTCGGATTCGTGATCCAGAACCCTGAGTTGGATAAATACGCGGGGCGCACCATCGCGGATATAATATGTTTCAAAGAGGGTGTATCTATTAATGTCGCTGAGGCGTTGATAAAAGCAGGACACGCTGTTGTCTATGACGGCGGCACAAAGACGCACGATTGGGGTGCAGAATAGACAGAAAGGAATAACTTGTGAACAGACTCAAAATTGTTGTCCCCGGTGATTCACCACCGCAAATCCAAGGCTCACCGCACCTCGAACGCTTGGAACCCTACGGTGATGTTGTGCTTTACACTGACCGACCCGAAACTGACGCAGAGAAAATCCGTCGTGCCGAAGATGCAGACATCCTCATCAATTCACGCGGGATCGTCAAGTGGCCCGCAGGAATTCTACGTCAGCTCTCCAAACTCAAATTAATCTCGCTCTGTTCCATCGGAACGGATATGATTGGACTTGAGGAGGCAAAAGCGCGCGGCATTACTGTTTGCAACCAACCCGGACGCACCGCACCGGTTGTCGCCGAACACGGGTTCGGACTGATGTTTGCACTCGCCAAACGTGCAGCGTTCCTCACGGCCTCAATGAAGGCTGGCGGCTGGCCCCGAATGGATAATATCTACCTGCAAGGAAAAACGTTAGGAATTATCGGCACTGGGCATATTGGCGCGGAGATGGCGCGTCTCGGACGAGCAATCGGGATGAATGTTATCGCATGGACCTACAATCCTTCAGCCGCACGGGCAGAGGCACTTGGCATTGAATTTATGCCTTGGGATGCGCTCCTTCGTACCGCCGATGTTGTCAGCCTACATGTCAGACTCACAGAGGAGAGCCGCCATCTCATCGGTGAACGTGAATTCGACTTGATGAAACCGGGTGCCCTCTTAATCAACGTTGCCCGTGGCGGTGTGATTGATACCGATGCGCTGATCCGGGCATTAAACACCGGACACCTCGGCGGTGTCGCAATTGATGTCTACGACCAAGAACCGCCGCCTGCAGATCACCCGCTTTTGGCATGTGAGCAGGTGATTTTAACACCGCATTGTGCCGATATGACCCCTGAAGGCGTTGAACTCCTTAACGAAGGGGCAGTAGACAATATCATCGCTTTCCTTGAAGGTACACCGCGAAATGTAGTCGTTTGAAAGAGAGAAGATATGCCGTTAGCACCAAAACGGGTTGTCGACAATGGAGACAATCGAGAGGAACCACCCATATTGAAAAATATAGGGGTTGATACTGGGGGTACCTTCACAGACATCGTGATGCGTATCAACGGCGACCTGTTGTTCACACACAAAGTCCTGTCCACACCGCAAAATCCAGCACACGCTGTAATACAAGGCGTAGGCGAGATACTGCGTCTGCACAACACCGATACCCAACAGTTGGAGATCGTTCATGGATCGACCGTCGCAACAAACGCGCTCCTTGAACGTAGAGGCGCGCGCATTGCCCTCGTTACAACAAAAGGCTTTGAAGACATTTTAGAGATAGGTAGACAGGTCCGTCCGAGTCTCTACGATTTCTTCGTGGAACGCCCAGCACCGCTCGTCCCTGCCGACAGACGTTTCGGTATATCGGAACGGACGCTGCACACCGGCGAAATCCAGACCGAAATTGAAACCCCTGATTTGGATGCGCTTACCTCCGAACTCACTGCTTTGGAACTTGATGCGATCGCAGTCTGTTTCCTTTTCGCCTACGTCAACCCGGAAAACGAAAAAATTGTCGCTGAACACCTCTCGCAGCTTGGAATACCGATTTCGTGTTCGCACGAAGTCCTGCCCGAATATCGCGAATATGCCCGTTTTAGTACCACCGTCGCGAATGCTTACATCCGTCCTACTTTAGAACGGCACCTTTCTACACTGATAGGATCGAAACAATTCCCGAAATCGTTCCGTTTGATGCTCTCCAACGGTGGCAGCGTTTCTGTAAGGTCTTTTCAGCGTAGCTTGCAAGCTGAAAACTTGCTATACAGAGATGAGTCAGCGGGCATCCGAACTGTTCTTTCGGGGCCCGCGGGCGGTGTCCTCGGCGCGTATCAAATTGCTAAAGCTGCTGGCTACGATCAGATCATCACATTTGATATGGGCGGTACCTCGACGGATGTGAGCCTCTGTAATAACGGCATCTCACTCACGACGGAAAGTACGATTAGCGGGCTTCCGATCAAAGTGCCATTGATTGATATCCATACCGTTGGCGCGGGTGGAGGCTCTATCGCTACTGTGGATACAGGCGGCGCGTTGCGCGTCGGACCAGAGAGTGCAGGCGCGGCTCCAGGTCCAATATGCTATGGCAATAACGGAGAAGACATCACTGTAACCGATGCCAACCTCTTCTTGGGACGCATCGCCGCGACCCAGTTTTTGGGGGGTGCGATGTCCCTTGATGTCGATAAGACCAACACCCACATAGAGAAATTTGCGACACAGCTCGGCATCCCACCCCGACAAGCCGCGGACGGTATTCTCAAAGTCGCCAACGCAGCCATGGAACGCGCCATCAAGGTCATCTCTGTCGAACGCGGCTTTGATACTCGCGATTTCACGCTCGTCTCTTTCGGCGGTGCGGGCGGTTTACACGCCGCATTTATGGCCGAAAATCTCGGTATCGGGACAGTCCTCATTCCACCAAATGGCGGTTTACTTTCTGCTTATGGGATGCTCTTTGCGGATGTCGTTAAAGACTATTCGCAGACACTGCTATTGAAGTTTCAAACCGGCAGCGAAACGCTTCTTGAAACGTTAGACGCTGGATTTAACGAACTCTTAACCCGTGCCGAAAATGAGATGGAAGCGGAAGGGTTCACGCCGGATCAACTTAAGATCGAGCGTTCATTGGATATTCGCTATGAGGGACAGTCTTATGAACTGAATATCCCCTTTCCAGCGCAGCTTGCAAGCTGGAAACTTGCTAAACAAAAAACCGAAACGGGGGCACACGCACTTATTCAAAAATTTCACGCGGTACACGATCAACGGTTCGGTTATGCACGAACGGATGCACCTGTTGAAATTGTAAACCTCCGACTTACGGCAACGGGGGAGACCGACAAACTGCCAATCCGACCGCTCCCACTCGCCGATGCTGATCCTTCCGAAGCGTTTATCGTCCAAAACGGCGTTGTCTTTGAAGGGGAAGCACTCCGAACCGATTTCTATCGCCGCGAAATGTTGCAGCCCGGCAACCAAATTACCGGTCCAGCGATTGTAACCGAATTCAGCGCAACAACCGTAATACCCCCAAATTTCTCTGCTGTTGTTGATGCCTATCAGAATCTTGTTTTGACCAGAAAATAAACGAAGTCAAGCAGAAAACTTTACATACTCGTTCGCGAATTCCTTGACACGTCGGACACAGTTTGGTATACTTTGAGCATTGCAAAAATTGCAGGACTTACGCATTTTTCCACGATAACGGACGTATGACCTCCTGCAGGCGGGGTTTGAAACCCTGAAGAAATCCGCAGAAATACCCAAGCAAAACTCTGCAGAGGGCTGCGTAAGTCCTAAATGATAGGATAGGAGCACAACTACCTTGAAGATTACAGATGTTAAAACCATTCTGACAGCACCCGATGGCATTCGACTCGTCGTTGTTAAGATTGAAACGAGTGAACCCGGCTTATACGGCATCGGTTGTGCAACGTTTACACAGCGTCCGCTCGCCGTAGCAACGGCAGTTGATGAGTATCTCAAACCTTTTCTCGTCGGGAAAGACCCAACGAACATAGAGGACATCTTCCAGACCAGTTTTGTCAGTTCTTATTGGCGAAATGGACCTGTACTGAACAATGCGCTCAGTGGCGTAGACATTGCTTTATGGGACATCATGGGCAAACGCGCCAACATGCCTGTCTATCAGCTGCTCGGCGGCAAATGCCGTGAGGCTGCAACGCTTTATGCCCACGCAGGCGGCGGTACTTTTGAGGAAGTAGAAGAAAGCATCCGTCGTTATATGGAGCAAGGCTATCGCTATGTCCGCGCGCAAGTAGCAATACCTGGGTATTCGACGTATGGTGCAGGCGGCGGCAAGCGAAGTTCCCCTGCCTTTGAACCGACCCCTTATGTCAATACCATCATCAAACTCTTCGATCATCTGCGCACACACTTAGGTGACGAAGTCGAACTCCTCCACGATGTGCATGAACGGATCCCACCCATACAGGCGATTAATCTCGCCAAAGGCCTTGAAGCCTATAACCTCTTTTTCCTTGAAGACCCGTTTGCACCGGAGGACGTAGATTATTTCCAACTGATGCGCCAACAGACAAGCATCCCCATTGCGATGGGTGAATTGTTCAACAACCCGAACGAGTACGTCCATCTTATCAAGGATCGCCTCATCGACTTTATTCGGGTACATATTTCGCAAATCGGTGGTATCAGTCCTGCGCGTAAACTCGCCGCATTCTGCGAATTTTTCGGCGTACGGACGGCATGGCACGGACCGGGTGATGTCTCACCTGTCGGGCATGCTGCTAATGTTGCGTTGGATCTGGCGTGCTATAACTTCGGGATTCAAGAGCAACACGTCTTCGGTGAGAATACCAAAGCGGTTTTCCCCGGTTGCCCTGAAATTCGGGACGGCTGTTTTTGGGCAAATGATGAACCCGGACTCGGCATGGACCTAAACGAGGAACTCGCTGCACGCTTCCCATTTCCAGAACACCCACTTAACGGGGGTTGGGCACCTGTCCGGCGGATGGATGGTACAGTGATTCGGCCATAGTTTCGACTATAATGGCATCTGAACAGGACTTACGCATTTTTCCATGATAACGGACATTCTACGCACTGCAGGCGGGGTTTAAAATCCTGCAGTGGGGCTGCGTAAGTCCTACTGAAAATATGTTGACATTTTAGGATCGGTTTCCGACCTTGTTCGTCTAATCAAACCCGAGCCGTTTTACTTCTGGATGGAGGAAAATGCCAGTCTTTTCGCTGACGTGCTGTTGGATATGTGCGACCAATTTCAGGACATCTTCTGCTGTCGCATTGTCAAGGTTGAGAATAAAGTTCCCGTGCACTGTGGACACTTCTGCGCCGCCGATACGATACCCTTTCAATCCGCTGATGTCGATGAGCCGTCCAGCGGAATCGCCCGGTGGGTTTTTGAACATACATCCGGCATTCTCTTCAGTAAAGGGCTGCGTTGCCACTTTCTGCTTGTAGAATGTTTGCATCCGCTCGGTGATTTCGTTAACATCCCCGGGCTCAAGTGTCAGCGTCGCGCCTGTAACACAAAAAAAGGCATCCAAACCACTGTGGCGGTATTCAAAGCCTGCTTCGGCATGCGTTAAGTTGAGAAGTTCACCGGTGTCAGTCATAGTTGTGACATCTGTGACGACATCTCCAAAACTACTCCCCCATGCACCGGCATTCATAATCAGCGCACCGCCGACGGAACCGGGGATACCGAGCGCAAATTCCACACCGCCCAACCCACGTTGCGACATTGTTTTTGACAGTGCTGGCAGCGCAAGCCCTGCCCCGACCGAAACGATGTTCCGCTCCACTTCCAACGTCGCTAACTCGCCGACTAATCGGAGGCTAATACCTTTGAAACCGCTATCGCTCACCAGCAGATTAGACCCGCGACCGATAACCGCAACCGGAACGTTCCACTCCGTATGGAAACGTGCCAAGGCTGCGAGTTCGGATACGGTGCTAACTTCGATATAAGCCGTCGCTTCACCACCGATACCGAAGTGGGTATGTTTCGCGAGCGGTTCTCTAAATCGGAGCCGTGAACCGGGTTGCGTTATGATTTTGGGCAGTACATCTTTCCAATTCATTCATCCCTCCCTTTCTTTCTCTATTATAGCATATATCGTGGTGAGTGTCAAAGTCTGTGAGCATAACAAACAAGGGTATTTAGTTTTACATATTCATTTGTAGGAGCGAGCTGTGCTCGCGATCTTGCTAAAAATAAAAACGAACCTTTTCTGAACACATCTGACTAAAAAAATGAAATGGAAAGCGGCTCTACGGCAACTTTGCTAAAACCTGAAACGCTGCTAACCGAACTGCAAAGGAATTTAAAAATAATAGGAGAAATGAAAATGAAGCAGAAATTTTTTGCAATCAGCGCAATCGCAGTACTCGCAATCGTCGGTGTATTTGTTTTTGAACATGCAACATCCGCACAACGTCCAGATCGGAATAATCAGAATCAACGTGGAAATCGTCAGGGCGGTGATCGAGGCAACAGAGGCGGAATGATGGGAATGATGAACTATGTATCCCTTGTTGATAACTCTTGGATCGATTTAACGTTCAACGTAAAAGTTGACGATGAGACACTCGCCAAGGCACGTCCCTTCTATCAGACTGGTCGCGACAATGTTGCATCGAAAATGGAAACGCTACGTCAACCGGGTATGCGTGAAACCGCGACACAGGAAATTCAAGGAATTCTCAAGCAACTTAACACGGATCTCAAAGAGGTTTTGACTGAAGAGCAAATGGCAAAACTCAACGAATTGACGAAGAAGAGAGTCACAGAGATGTCGCAACGGATGAATCGTTGGCGTGGTGGTGGTGAACGCGAACGCGGTCGTCGTGGCGGTGGTGGCGGTAATCAGTAGGCATCGTCTCAAAGCAACCGCACCTCATTCGTACACCTATATCCTGGGTCAGGTATATTTACCTGACCCTTTTCTATTACACCAAGGAGAAGGCGAGGTTACAAACCTCGCCAGCGAAGGAGAGGTGTATTGTGCTTCTGAGCGTGTAAACTTATTTTTCGATTTTACTATAAAGCGGTAGATGAGTTGAATTGAACGTTCAGATGATCCCCAACGCATCGCAAGAATTATCTACGGTTACTACGTGCTTCGACCCATTGAAGAATCATCTCACGGCTTTCCATGTCACCGTATTGTTGAAACGCGTCAGCAAGTTGCTTACCGATTTCAATGAGGCGTGCGTCCATTTCTTTAGATTTGGATTTCAACGCGAGTTGATATTTTGCGACTGCTGCATCCGTCTGTTTACGTTTGATTAAAGTAACGGCAAGTGCACATTGAACCTTCGTGAGGGTATCACTTCTCCGCCGCCGGATGAGTTGTGATTCTAACGACAACAGATTCCTGAACGCCGGCATATTGATCGGATCCTTCTGAAGAACTATTTCAAAATTTGC
The DNA here is from genome assembly GCA_022394775.1 of Candidatus Poribacteria bacterium. Lineage (GTDB taxonomy): Bacteria > Poribacteria > WGA-4E > WGA-4E > WGA-3G > WGA-3G. The sequence goes on along the minus strand of JAGFCB010000096.1, from coordinate 10,355 downwards.
AAGTGCTTTCTCATGTGCCCCCTGCATAAGATAGAGATAGCCGAGGGTGTTATAAATCTCGATATTTCGCTTGGATTCGGGGATGGACTCAAACTCAGCGATCGCAGCAACATACTCCCGTTTTCCCATGAGTGCGTTTCCACGCCGGATCCGCAAGTTTAGCTGCTCCTCTTTCGCTTGTGAGTTTTCCGGTTCTTCTGCTAAGACGCGGGACACCTCGATGGCGGCGCGCTCGTAGTTTCCCGCACCCTGATAGGCGTTTGCCAAACTCAAACGCAAATTCAGATCCGTGGGTGCAAGTCGAAGTGCCTCCTGAAGCAGCTGAATCGCTGTGGTATACTCATCTTTATCGCTAAGACTTCGGGCATAGTGGTGATAGGCAGCGATAAGATTATGTAGGGCATGCTCGGCATTCGGATCAGTATTGTAAACATGTTGGAACGCAGAGAGTGCCTCAGCGTAGTTGCCTTTTTTCAGATGTAACTCACCGAGTAAATTGCGGATCTGCATTTCGTTCGGGTGGAGTTTCTGTAATTCGAGGTATGCCTCTATCGCTTCGTCTAATTCACCAGCCGCGTTATGTGCGTCCGCCTTTCGCGTAAAGGCGTCCCCCAGATTTGTGCGAGCAACAGCAAGTGTCGGCATTAACCGCAACGCGTCGCGATATGCCTCGATTGCCACGTCCCACTTTCCGCTATTTCGCAAAGTTACGCCGTAGTTATTGTAGCATTGCGCAAGTTGGTGTTTCGTGAGTGTATCGACAGGATTAATATCCATCGCTTTCTGATAATAACCGATCGCTGTTTCAAAGTGCCCTGCTTCCGCGTATCCATTTCCCATGAGTTGATAGGTAGGCGCGTCGAGTGGGTCCATCCGAAGCACCCTCTCAAAAACGGCAGTGGCAGTCTCAAAGTCTTTTGCTGCTAACGCTTTGAATCCTTTTGCCCGCAGAAGTTGATGTAAATTTCGCCGCGCAGCCTTATGATACGGCGCGATGTGAAGTGCCTTTTCAAACGCTTGTATCGCTTTTTCGACCTCTTTTTTATCAAAGTAGAATATACCGAGCGTATTGTAGTCCGCTGGTGACGGTTTCTGCGTGATCCGTTTCTCAAGCAGCGCGATCGCTTCACGCGTTCTTCCTGTTTCGTGGTAGGCTTGTATCAGTTTTTCTATTGCCGGTTGAAATTTGGCATCTAAATGCCTACAGGTCAGGAAGCTCGCGATTGCTGAGGCTGTATCATCTTTATCAAAGTAGACCGTGCCAAGTAGATAGTGCAATCGGAGGTGTTTTTTCGGATCAGCGTAAGGTTTCTCTTCAATCTCGGCTTTCAAGACCTTCGTCGCGGTATCGTGTTGCGACGTATTCAGCGGTGTATTATAAAGCTTACGCAACGTCGTTATATCACGTGGAGATGGGTGCTGTGCCGTTGCTGTCGGATAGCTGATATCACCGGGGTGTGGACTGTGCCCCCATAACCCGATGGCGTGTCCAAACTCGTGGAGACACACCGTCCGCATCTCTTCTTCTGAGAGTTCACCGATAGTACCGTCACCTTCCAACATGAGGATAACCTCGACCGTAAAAGGGGGTGAAGCATCCGGAGCTGCCAGATCTTCTGCGACCGTCTGTTTTGTATCTATAAGGCGTGTAAGTTCTGCACTACCGAGTCTCATGTCCTGAAAATCAGTAAGGAAACCGCTGTGTCCCCAGCTGACGCGAATATCTGCGTTCTGAGGGGTCTCAGTCTCTTCAAAGCGGATGACCCCATCGCTGGCGGTGTGCCATTCTTGCATCGCGTATCGGATTTCAGGGAGATATGCAGTCTCTTTGAGAACAGGCGAGATGTACACCTGAATCGGCATCCGCGTGAAACGGGTGATCCTTCCCTGAGAAAAGAGCGTGATGTGGTCAAAGTAATCGGTAGGTGGCGATGGGTACGCCACGCTATCTAAGACATCCGCTGCTGGCGCGTATATTATAAAGGCGAGTACTATGAAAGTAATAAAAAAAAAGATCTGTAAAGTTCTCGTTGACATAGAAAATCCTTCTGCTTTGGTGTCCTAACTAACTTCGACTCGCTAATTTGTTTGAAAAGATACTGATTAACCCGCCTAACATCACATATCCGAAAATGACTTCCAGCGTAACGAAAAAACGCGCACAAGCATTGCTCGCTACAACATCTCCGAAACCGAGTGTTGTAAAGGTGACGACACTAAAATAGAAGCAGCTCCAGAAAGTTAGTGGTTCTCCGCTATACGTACCTGTGGTTTGATAAAATTGGGGCGCGAAGTCTTGTAGCCATGTCGGCATCCACGTCGGCAGCGGCGTATACGCGAGCGCGAACAGAAAAGCAAAGAAAAGAGACCAGAATGCCCAAAGTCCTAAGCTCCGTCCATAATCCGAACTCCATCGCCATAAGTGCGCCAGCACTGGATTCGCTTGGTTGAAGGCACGGGTGAACTGTTGGTCAGCCACATAACGTTTAAAAAATGGGTTTGCAACTTCATCCACATGTTGGCTATCCAAATAGAATTCGGTTGCCCGATGCGGTTCGCTTCTAAGTTTCGCTTTGATTAGCCGGAAAAGTGTGTCGGGGATATACTGCACGTCGCGAAAGGAGGCGACAGAAAAAAACTGCGCGGTCGTAAAGTTGGCGGTACTCAGAAATGTAGCGTTATTGAACGTTGTTGTTTCAGGAAACAACGCACCTGTACAGTCAAGTATGCCTTCAAACAAGGCGCGCCGAAAATTGACTTCATTGTGGAAGTTGGTCTCGTGGAACACAACATTTTCACGGAATTGGACCCTATGGAAATCAGCGACGTTGTAAAACCTCGCTCGCCAAAAACTGGTGCTTTTGTGAAAGATTGCACTGTGAAAATCAGCGCGTCTCTGGAAAATAGTTTCACGAAACGCGCAAGAACTGTGTAAGATGGCGCTATCAAGATCGAGGTCAGCCTCAAAGAGCGTGCGCCGGAAATCGACTTCTCTTTGGAAGACAACCGTTCGGAAATTGACGATGTTTTTAAATGTACACCCGATGCAAGAGAGGTTTTTGTTGAAGAGAATGCGATCGTATTCATCGCGTTCCATTTCAATGGAAAAAATGTCAACAACCCCTTCAATGATACAGTTCGTGAACGTAATGGATGCCGCATCGCTTTGGAGTACTTCAAGAAAATCTTTTGCTTTAATTGTTTCGCCGTGCTTTTCGTACATCTCTGCCTTATACCTTGATATGTGTTTTAACCAGCGATACCTTTTTCGCGCTTGGTGTCAACTTAAAATTCTGCCAAAAGATCGGCAAGCGGATTTTCAAGAACAGGTTCCGCTTCCGGCTGCACGATAGCATGACTCCTCCCCGCTTTAAAGTGATAGACTTCGACCTCATCAGGATTTAACCAACATAACTTCGGGGTGAGTGATGCCTTCTTTGCAGCAGCCTTCGATTTCTTTGCCGACAGCTGTCCAGCAGTCAATAGGTTTTTAAGAACCGCCAAAAAATACGGACTATGCGTCGTTATAACAATCTGGCTATCAATATGGTTCCGCATCAGGGCGATAATATGCATGAGGTGTTTTTGGGCTGTCGGATGTAAGTGCGCTTCCGGTTCTTCGATCACGCGGAAGATGACTTCATTGTAAAGTATATTCATAAACATATCTTGGAGGATCCGTATGATGTTTTGCTGTCCCGTTGATGCCTTCTCCAAGGAAGCCGCGTTTTCGCCGGTCGGATGCAAAAAAAGTCGCGATTTGGAAATCTCGTCCACAACGCCATATTCGGCATCCAAAATGCACGAGATTTCTTTGAGTAAAAATTCCATCATCGGTTTATCAACGCTATCGGATTCCGATTCCGCCTTTTCGTCGAAAACATTATGAAAATTCTTTGTGCTAAAGGTATCAAGGAATTCCTCATTCTTTTCCAAAAAGCGTGCGACGAGATGGAGGTTCGCTCGCGGACGCGTCGCAGCACGCGTTTGGAGATCGCTTTTTATGCCGCCGTAGAAGATTCTTTTAAGAGCATCAGGGTAGTTGACAGCGATGTTCCGATCCGCTGGAATAAAAAGACTGTCGCGATATGTACCGGCTAACTTCTCAGTGATGTCACCTATCCCGATTGCCATCTTTAATATAAAGAAAAACCGATCATTTGCTTTAGATATCTCCTTTTTATCCTCTGAAGCGGCTTCTGTTTTTGAGGCTCGATCAACGTCCTTCCTATCACTAAATAGTTGTTTTTTGTCAATATTTTTCAACTTTTTTTCTAAAGCATAGCAGAGCTCTTCGACTTCATCCATAACGGTGGGCAGCTCAATATTGAGCGTCTTTTCATCACCTAATGTCAACCTAATCGCGCTTTCTGCGCTATAGTGATACGTAATTTCAAACGGCTTTGTGGCGGTGTCATCTTCAATGGCTCGTGTTAATTCGCTAACACTGCCAAAAAACTCCCGAAATTTATGCGCAATTTGTACACGGAATACTGTTGACAGATCTTGGGGCGTGGGGTTCAGATTGTTTGGTGGGTAAGTATTAATCTGTTTGATGTATTGGCGAAAGTCGCGAATTAATTCGTGAAAAAAATAGAGCAACTTCGCAAGAACGCTTTTGCCACTGGCTGTTGCGCCGATAAAGACCACTAAAGTCTTATCCATGTTGATTTCTGCTTCACGGATATTGATGAAGTTTTTGACAATCAGTTTAGGCATAAGGTTCCATGAGGTGAGAAGTAGGTGTTAAGACTAAACTTTTGCGACGCAAGGGTTTAATCAGGTAGCTGTTTCTTGTAGGAGCGATCTCTGGTCGCGATGCCTATTTGCTTTAACCGGGAATCTGGGTCCATCCTTCGCTTGCCCGGATTGCGTCGATAGCAATTTGGTAACGCCAACCGTCTTGAAATGTTAAGTAGGGTTCGTGGGGGCGGTCTTCGATATCCGCGAGGAAATCTCGGACGAGCGCGACCCATTTGTTTTGTATGTCGTCCCCGATACGCGGTAAATTATCTGTTAAATTTTGCGGAACAGGCAGTTCCTCAGACGTTTCACCAACATGTTTTGTAAGCGGTGACAAGATATGTCCGCCCCTTCCGACAAGCGTTCCCTGTGTCCCATAGAAATACCAACCGCCCGTTGGCGCGTGCGTCGGTACACCCGGGTGCGTACGCATCGTTACAAGGATAGCGTTTTCAGTATCGACCCTTTCGGAAGGTTTCAATTTGAAGAACGCCGAATAATCCCATTCTGCATCACACACTCGCCATTCGAGTTGCGATGCCTCTTCCCTTGTAATCTCTTTGCTCCGCCATACCCGAAAGTCACGGATCTCTGGCACAATCGGTGCTTTCCTGACAGTTGTTTTGGCTTCACCAACAGCCGAGCCGACTTTCATACCCGTCATACGCTCTAACATGCCGAGCCGATGTGTGAGTCCGTTGTTCAACGCACCGCCGCCGTGTGCCAACGAACTCATCCAATTCCACGGCTTCACTGTTTTTGAAGGTGTATCGCTTGGAATCCGGCGACTGTACCCGACATCGACTGCTGTCAACGCACCGATGACGTGCTGCTGGGTCAATAGTTCTTTCACATAAGCGACGCTTGGGTCGTATAGGTGCGTTGCGGCGAAGCCGTGTTTTAAGTCGGTGTCTTTGATAAGATTGTAGATGTGTTCGGCTTCCGGGGCAGTGAGTGCTAAGGGTTTTTCACTGATGATATGGCAACCGAGTTCCACGGCTAACTCGATGACCTCTGTTCGCAAGATTGCCGGCGTTGTAACAGCGACAATATCCGGTTTATGTTTCAGCAGACTCTTTCGCCAATCCGTTGAAGCGTCAGGTACACCTAACCCTGATGCAACTTTCTGCACTATATCAGGTTTTCTGGCACAGATAGCCAACACTTCAACGCCGTAATGTTGAAACGCCTTTGTGTGTCCTTCTGCCGACCAACCCGCACCGATAACAACTGCTTTTAATTTTTTCATCTAATCCTTATGAATCTTTAACCTTCACCAAAGCGCGTCTACCGTTCACTATGCCAATATCTCGTTGACGATCTGTGCTTTCTCTTCAACTCCAGTTAGCCGATGATCAAGTCCTTGGAACTTAAAAGTTAACCGTTGGTGGTCAATGCCGAGTTGATTGAGGATCGTAGCGTTTAAATCGCGAACAGAGACAGGGTCTTTGATGATATTGTAACTGAAGTCATCGGTTTCACCATGAACAATTCCACCTTTAATACCGCCACCAGCCATCCACATTGTGAAGCATTTCGGGTGATGATCACGTCCGTAGTTGTCTTTCTTCAGCGCACCTTGGCAATAAACGGTACGTCCAAATTCACCACCCCAGATAACAAGGGTATCGTCCAGCATACCGCGTTGTTTCAGGTCTTGAACGAGCGCGGTTGAAGGTTGATCAATGTCCCGGGCTTGGTTTCGGATGTCGTTCGGTAGGTTTCCGTGCTGATCCCACCCGCGATGGAAGATTTGGACGAGGCGGACATCGCGCTCCATCATCCGACGTGCAAGGATACAGCAGTTCGCAAATGTGCCGGGTGTGTGAACATCAGGACCATACATTTCAAGAATATTAGCGGGTTCCTGCTTCAAGTCTGTCAGTTCAGGAACAGAGGACTGCATCCGAAATGCCATCTCGTATTGTGAAATACGGGCATGTGTCTCTGGATCACCGACTTCTTCGTAGAGTTCTTCGTTGAGTTTAACCAGCGAATCTAACATCTGTTTCCTCGCTTTTTCACTCATACCTTTCGGGTTGGAGAGGAATAACACCGGATCGCCTTGGCTACGGAGTAACACACCTTGGTGTTCCGACGGAAGGAACCCCGCACCCCAGAGCCGGTTATAGAGTGCCTGCGCTGACTTTCTGCCTGTCCACGTAGCATTCATCACAATAAAAGCAGGCAGGTTCTTGTTTTCGGTACCTAACCCATAACTCAGCCATGCGCCGAGACTCGGTTTGCCGGGGGTTTCATCACCCGTACAAACATAAGTGATCGCCGGATCGTGGTTAATCGCCTCAGTGTGTAACGATTTAATAATCGAGATGTCTTTGACCATCGTAGCCGTATGGGGTAGCAGCTCGCTGAGCCACGCACCATCGCTACCGTTGTCGTGCTGCTTGAACTCGAAGATAGAAGGTGCGATAGGGAAACGGTTCTGACCAGAAGTCATCGTTGTGAGACGTTGCCCCATCCGCACGGTTTCAGGTAACTCTTTATCAAACCATTCTCCCATTTTCGGTTTATAGTCGTACAGATCCATTTGAGACGGGGCGCCGGACATGAAGAGATAGATCGCGCGTTTTGCTTTCGGCGCGAAATGCGGGAGTTCAGGCAATCCGCCCGTCTCTGGCATCGTTTGTTGCTCAAGGGCATTTACAACACCACTGGGTAGTAGTGACGCGAGGGCAGCACCACCGAGACCCATCGCACATTTACCGAAAAATTGGCGGCGCGTTTCAAGTTTCAGGTATTCTTTGATTGGGTCCATTGTGCATCTCCTTTGCGCGACTTACTTCTTCTGAAGGGTGATCAGTACTTAGTTAAGAGGTTTACTTCGACTTATTATAACTTACCATCCTATGCCAATATCTCGTTGACGATCCGTGCTTTCTCTTCAACGCCGGTTAATCGGTGATCCAGCCCTTGGAACTTGAAAGTTAACCGTTCGTGATCGATGCCGAGTTGCTTGAGGATCGTGGCGTTTATATCCCGAACGTGTACAGGGTCTTTGACGATGTTATAACTAAAGTCATCGGTTTCACCGTGGACCACGCCGCCCTTGATACCACCGCCAGCCATCCAACGCGTAAAGCATTTCGGGTGATGGTCACGCCCATAGTTATCCGGTGTGAGAGTGCCTTGACAGTAGACAGTTCGTCCAAATTCGCCGCCCCAGACAACTAAGGTTTCATCGAGCATGCCGCGTTGTTTCAAGTCTTTAATAAGCCCTGCTGAGGGTTGATCTATATCGCGTGCTTGGTTGCGGATATTCGTCGGCAGTTGTCCGTGCTGATCCCAACCCCGATGGAAAATTTGCGCCAGGCGGACATCGCGCTCCATCATCCGACGCGCAAGGATACAGCAGTTGGCGAACGTACCCGGGGTTTTGACTTCGGGACCATACAACTCTAAGACATGTTCGGGTTCCTGCGATAAATCCGCGAGTTCTGGGACGCTCGTCTGCATACGGAATGCCATTTCGTATTGTGAAATACGGGCATGCGTTTCTGGGTCGCCGACTTCTTCGTAGAGCTCCTGGTTGAGTTCGACGAGGGTGTCTAACATCCGTTTCCGCGTTTTCTCGTTGACCCCTTCCGGGTTTGAAAGAAATAGGACAGGATCGCCTTGGCTGCGAAGTAGTACACCTTGATGTTCTGATGGGAGGAAACCCGCACCCCAGAGGCGGTTGTAGAGTGCTTGGGCACCCTTTGGACCACTCCAAGTCGCATTCATCACGATAAACGCAGGCAAGTTTTCGTTTTCACTACCGAGTCCATAACTTAACCACGCACCAAGGCTCGGTTTGCCTGGGTTTTCATCACCCGTACAGAAGAAGGTAATCGCCGGATCGTGGTTAATCGCTTCGGTGTGTACCGACTTGATAATCGCGAGGTCTTCCGCCACCGATCCCGTGTGCGGGAGCAGTTCGCTAATCCATACACCATCACCGCCGTTATCGTACTTCTTGAATTCAAATATAGACGGCGCAATCGGGAACTTATCCTGTCCTGAGGTCATCGTTGTGAGACGTTGCCCCATCCGGACGGATTCTGGGAGATCCGTATCGAACCATTCCCCCATATTCGGTTTGTAGTCGTACAGATCCAATTGGGATGGCGCGCCGGACATGAACAAGTAGATCGCACGTTTCGCTTTCGGTGCGAAGTGTGGGAGCTCTGGCAGACCGCCAAATCTCGGTGTTGCTTGTGCTTCGAGTGCGTTAACAATCGCGTTCGGCAGCAGGGTGGCGAGTGCTGCACCGCCAAGCCCTGACGCACACTTCCCAAAAAATTGCCGACGCGTCTCAAGTTTCAGATATTCCTTAATTGGGTCCATTGATTATCTCCTTTCGCGATACCTATTCCTCTAATATGTTTCACCTATTTATTGTTAGGTAGTGAAATACTCAGTTCCTCTGGTGCTGGTATATCCAGTTCCAAATCTGGAATCTGTTGAAGAAGCTTGCGGAGCGGTTCCATATCCTGAATTGGATTATGGCTAACTTTTAAACTTGTTAAACTTTTAAACTGTTCAATTTGGCTGATATCGTTGATCCGGTTGCGGTCAACGTGCAAAACACTTAACTGTGTGGATTCAGCGATTGGTGAAATGTCTTGGATTTGATTCTTCCCAAGTCCCAATTCAGTCAAATGTGTTAGTTTAGCAAGTGATGAGATATTACTAATTTGATTCCCCCAGATCAATAATGTCCTCAACAAGGTCAACTCGGTGAGTGGCGTAATATCACTAATTTGATTCCGCCACGCCCAGAATTTTGTCAACTGCGTCAAACCAGCCATCGGTTTTATGTCGTTAATTAGATTTCCGCCGAGATTTAGTTCTACTAACGAGACCAATTCAGTTAGCGGTGTGATGTCGCGTATCTGATTTCTATGGAGTCTTAACTTTGTCAACTGCGTTAGCGGACCGAGTGGTTTGATATTGCTGATTTGATTGTCTTGAAGCCATAACGCTCTCAATTGTGTCAAATTAGTGAGTGGCGTGAGGTCATTGATTTGGTTATCTAATAACCATAACACTGTTAACCGTTTTAAGTTAGTAATTGGTTTTATATTGTGAATCAGGTTTTCACCAAGGGATAGTTCTGTCAACTGCGTCAAATTAGCGAGTGGCGTGAGATCACTGATTTGATTCTCCTTGAGGTATAACCCTGTTAATGCTGTCAATCCCGTAAGCGGTGTAATATCACTAATTTGATTCCCACGAAGTTCTAAAGTTTTTAATCCTGTAGCCTTTTCAAGTCCTGTTAAGTCAGTTATCCCGCTGTTATTAGCATCAAGATGTTCTAATTCTTGCAATTTCTTTTCTGGAATGGTGTCCCTACGCCCCAAACCGAGTGCTTTCCGCACCGCGTTGGCTAAATTGATGTCCAGTATTGTTGGATCTGGGACGAAGGTGTTTGGAAGTTCTGCTTGGATGTCCGACTCCAAATCCGGGAGTTGGTTCAACAGTCTTTCGAGGGGTTCCATATCCTGAATCGGATTCCCTTTGACATTTAAAAGCGTTAAATTCGTCAGATTTTCAACAGGACTGATATCCTCGATCTGATTGTCTTGGAGCCGTAATTCTGTGAGTTGTGTCAA
>JAGFCB010000079.1 GCA_022394775.1 Candidatus Poribacteria bacterium | reverse complement strand
ATGATACGGTTCGGATCGCTGACCCCATTGCCGTGCACAAGCAAGAAATCGGAGGCACGGACGACGTTTTCCAGTGGTACTTTACCTCCACCGTAACTGGTTCCTACAAGGAATCTGTCGCCGTTGCGTGTCGTCGTTTTGACCTGTTCAATTAATTCGTGCACCCGTTCCGGCTTTAGTATTTCATGCGTATACGCCCTGACGTTGCATTCGTTGTTCACTTCAACGATAACGTTGGTATACCCTTTATCGAAGAGCCAACCGGTAGCATTGTTAACGGCGTTTTTGACGGCGTTCTCGTCCTTAACTCGCTGGTCCTGCCCGAAATAGAAATAGCCGAGGATAACAACCATGCCGAGCGCGTCGGCGAAATCGATGATGCGTTCAAGACGCGATAGGTAATCTAAGTTGAGGCTGCCATCGGTTTCTATACCGGAGTTGTGCCACGGTTGGGCTTTAGAGTAGCCTTCGGGACTCCCGCCTTGGAGGTTAATAGTAAACGCCAATATGCCGTGTGCGCGCCATGTCGGCATCGCGGCTAAAAATTCGCGGGTATTGCGTTCCGGGTCCCATTCTCCGGTGTCTGGATATTCCCATAAATGTATAGTTTCCGGGTTCCTGTCATCAAAGATGCCCTGCACCATTCGGGTATTGAGAAGCAACCCCTCGACCTTATGTCCTTGATAAGAACGTCCTGGGTAGGTAATCTCTCCGTTAATGTAAAATGCATCGTCAACGATACTGACCGCTGTCTTCATACGTTATCCTTTCAATGTGTCCATTCTAAGTATTATCAAACTCACGTTAAGTAAGAAAATGTATCTACTGCGTTTTCTGCGAAAGTGCTTTAAAATACTGTCGCAGTTGCTCGCGATACTGGAACGGGATATCCTCCAGTTCTTTTGCGTGAGGTGCTGCTTCTAATTTCCGAACGATTTCAAGAAGTTCAGGATGCAGCGGCGGGACCTCCTGAGCAGGTGTTTCTGGTCTCTTTGCGACTTCAGCCTTACGTTGTTTACCGACATCCCGTTTCTGCAACGACTTTAGACTATCAAGCATCCGCGTTAAAATTTGTTTCTGTCTATTGAGCACCTGATCACTGAGATCACCGCGCTGGAGTGCCTTCTCAACCTCTGTCATATCCTCAGAGACCCCTTCAAGACTTCCTAACATCTGTGCCATCTGTTCCGCGCGTTCAGCAAGGCGTTCGGTTGCTTCCCGAATCAGCTGCTGTTGTGCGGCGAGTTGACGCATCATCTGTTCAAAGCCTGGGGTTTGTCCCTGTTCTCGCATCTGTTGGCTCAGATTTTGCGCCATCTGGTTTAATTGCTCCTGACTCTCGGCAAGTTGCTGGAGTTGCTCCAACATATTTTCCAATCCGCTGGCACCCATTTGCTGGTTCATCTGTGCCATTGCATCCAGAAGTTCAAAGATCGCTTGATTGAGATCCGCAAGCGCGGTCCTCTGAATTGGTACAGCGAGACTGGGTTGTCTATCCTCTAAGGCGCGTGCAGCACGAGAAAGTGCGTCGTTTGAGGCATTGAGATGCCAAACAACTTTGTTCGGGACCTCTATCTGTCGGTTTCCTAACTCCCAAAGCCTATTGGAAAGTTGGGTAATCCCTTCTGCGGTGCTCAGTTCACCCGCTGCGAGTTGTTGTAGTTGCAAGATTTCACTCGGAATATAAGCCTCAGTCTGCCCAGCAATAATGAGTTCACTTGTCTTATCAAGGACTTCTTCATGGAGATGCGAGAGATGAAGTCCGCTCTCAACGGCTTCTTGCATCGCCGTCATCGTTTCGTTTGCGTTCGCCCCTTCCATGAATGCCAAAGCGTTATCCAACCCCTGTGCGAGTTCTGTGAGGGTCTGTTCGGCTTCACGTCCGGATTCAAGAGCCTCTGTGTTTTGCCCGCTGCGGAGATTCTCACTGGTCGTTTCGAGATCCTCAGGCAGCTGATGATCTTTTGTAAACTGATTGAGGCGTTTGATTTCATCGGCGAGTCGTTCTATTTGCGGCGGTGCGTTTTCCTTATTTTTTGCGAGTTCGCCCATATCAGTGCCGAGGTTCTCCAATTTTTCACTGAGCTTCCCGAATTCTTCGCCGACGCTGTCCTCTTTTTCTGCGAGAGCCGTTGTCGGGGAGGACTCTGGTAAGGTTTCCAAAGTCTCCATCAGCTGCTTCTGTTGTTCAGCGAGTGCTTTCGCCTGTTTCGCCGCTGCTTCGAGTTCCTGTTGGAGGAGAATCTGCTCATAAAGCGACTTGGCGCGCTCCAGTTGCTGTAAAAATTGCTCTTGGCTGAGATTCGCCTCCGTCATCGACCTTGCTTGATCGTTCATCTGTTGCTTCGCCAACGCCTCAGACAACTTCCGCAAAATCTCTTTATGTTCTTCAGAGAGCGCCTTCTCCATCAGATTTTGGAGTTCCTGATATTTTTCTATTGTCTCAGTGTCAAAGAGTTGGTTCTGTTCCATATCTTCGGCAGTCTGCTTCATATCTTCGACCAGTTGCTTCGCTGTCTGCTCAATCTGCTTCTGATTCTCAAGCACCTGTTGCATCAAGTTCTCGTCGTTAAGGGTGAGTTCTTGGCTCTTTCTGATTTTACCGAGAAGGGTATCAATCAAACCCGTTGCGTCCGCTTGCTCATCAACGAGTTCTTCAAGACCTTGTTGTTCTGTCTCCTGTTCGGTAGCAACAGAATCGTATAATTCGGAGAGCGATGGAAAGCGGAGCGTATAAGTCGGGGATTTACCGATGTTCGGTCCTGAGACATTATCGTTATCCAGTGCCTGAATGTAATAAGCGAGCGTCTCACCCGGAAAAATACCGATCGGGTCCACATCCCATGTGTATGATACAGAGACTGACCTACGGGCGGGTGCGTTCAGGACATCCCACCGTTTCAATGGGATATTCATCTCTTCGGTTCCCTCTGCCTCAACACGATATACCAGTTGGAGTTCTTGTATCCCGTAGTCGTCAGCAGCTTCCACCTCCAGTTCAACTAACATTGCATTATCCAAAACAGTATCCCGTGCAGGTGAAACAATATTGACATCAGGCGCAGCATCTCTGAAAACGGTGAGGGTATAGTTAATAGGATCGCGATTTGTAAAACCTTCAA
>JAGFCB010000049.1 GCA_022394775.1 Candidatus Poribacteria bacterium | reverse complement strand
TCGTATTTCACCCAGTCCCCGCCATCGTTTCCTGTGCCGTTGGCTGAACCGATGAAAGCACCGCCTGATGCTTCGGCGATGGTGTAATCGTCTACGCTTTCATCTGCGTTCCCCGGTTGGTCGGATGGTGTTTCAAAGACTTGAAATTTTTCACCGTTGATATCGTCAAAGTTCTCTGCTTCCCAACTGATATATTTTTGCGCGAATGCAGGTGAAACAGTGAGACTTAACACTGCCAATAAAATGAGAGTTCGCATTAACAACCTCCTGAGATTAGTAGATTAAAACTATTATAGGACAGTTAAAAGAAAATGTGCAACTATTTTTTTTTCTGTCTTCAATTTCCCGATCAAATCTGAGTACCGACATCATATTTCGCAATCTACGCCAAGACATCTTCAACTTCTTCAGGAAGTTCTACGGTGCTTGGGTCAACATCAATCGGATATTCAGTACCGTACGCTTCAACCAGATCGTCAAAGGTAACGTTATCTACACGCTCCAGATCATCACCAGGGTAGACAAGCCAAACGCCATAACAACTATCACAACTGACGAGGTCTACGTCGTCTTGTTTGATCGGGAACTGGGTCAAGGGATTATTACAATCAGGACAAGGCAGCATATAAGATCCTCCTTGAAGTCGTCTCAATCTCTGGATTAAAGAGAATTATTAGTCAGCAGCGGGAGCGAAGGTATCCGGGTTCTCAGCTGCTGCATCGTAGTCATCAATCAATTTTGTTACTGTCGGGTTCTCACCACAGAGTGGGCAATTTTCATCTCGATTAATTTTCATTTCACGGTAGGTCATACCGAGTGCCTCATAAAGGATTAACCGACCGATAAGTGGTTCGCCAATACCGATGATATATTTAATTGCTTCGGTTGCCATCATCACGCCAATTACGCCTGGGAGCACGCCCAGGACACCTGCCTCACTTCAGCTGGGCACCATGCCGGGAGGTGGTGGTGTCGGATACATGCATCGGTAGCAAGGTCCCTCGTGGGGTTTGAAAAGCGAGACCTGTCCTTCAAATTGGAAGATGCTACCGTGAACAATCGGTTTATTCATCAACACAGCGGCATCGTTGACGAGGTAGCGGGTCGCGAAGTTATCACAGCCATCGACAATCAGGTCGTATTCGGAGAAGATTTCTTCGACGTTATCTGCTGTTAAACGGAGGTTATACGGTCTAATATCAATATCTGGGTTCAACGACTTAATTGTTGTTGTCGCGGATTGAACCTTCGGAGTGCCAACTGCTTCTGTACGGTGGAGTATCTGGCGTTGTAAGTTACTTAACTCCACAACGTCTGAGTCGATAATGCCCATGTGTCCGACCCCTGCAGCGCCAAGGTACACGCCTGCAGGCGAACCTAAACCACCAGCACCTACCATCAAAACTTTGGCGTTAAGCAGTTTTGCTTGTCCTTGTTCACCGACTTCTGTGAGCATAAAGTGCCGGCTGTACCGATCGAGTTGCTCGTGCGTCATCGGTTTATCTTGGACTGTGGCATAGCCTGCAGCCGCCCAGTCGCGATAGCCGCCAGCAAGGGAAACAGTGTCGGTGTATCCCATTTCACGGAGCGACTTCGCAGCGAGCAAGGAGCGGAGTCCTGCCGCACAGTAGACGACAATCTTTTGGTCTCGGTCAGGGATATAGTTTTCAACAGAAAATTCGAGCATTCCGCGTGTAACATGCACGGCATCTGGGATATAACCGGCACGATATTCATCTTCATCGCGTACATCCAATAGCACGAAATCGCTCTCTTTATCCTGTTCGGCTTTCACCTCAGCAACCGTCACTTCTGGTATATCTGTTTTGGCTTCCTCAACGATTTGCCTATAGGATTTCATAAGATTTTCTCCTGCGGAGAGAATATGAAGATAGCGGGTTTCATATTCCTATTCCATAAATTTCAGTCTCTTGCGCTTGCAAAATTATATCACGGATGCGTGATATTGTCAATGTTTATTTTTCGTTCGCAAAGGAGTTCTTTGTAGGAGATATCTCCACATCTGAAAAACAGAATATCTCCTTTATTTTTTCACATTATCACTAAAATGTAGTATAATGATAGGATCACAGTGATAGACATGCTAAGCGTTGCTGCAAGGCGACATTTTTGAATTTTCTGTTCAAGTCCGGTGCGGTTCCAAACCGTGAAGAAATCCGCAGAAACACCCAAGCAAAAACCCTGTAGGGCCTGGGGTGTCCAAAATTGGACGAAAAAACCGAGAACTAAATAGTCCTGGTTAGTTTGCCGGGTGTTAATGCACAAACTAACGGCTTATGCTACAATAGATATGGACATGTAAAGTCCGTCCCAATAAATTAATCCATTTCTAAAGACTGGAATGCATCATCACGAAATAAGGAGTTATTATTAATGTACAACGCAAATCCTTTTCAGCAACCCGGACAGTGGTACCGAGGGAATACACATAGTCATAGCACAGAATCTGATGGTCAACTTTCTATGTCAGATCGCTTCGCAGCCTACCGTGAAGCAGGCTACGATTTCCTTGTGCTAACAGATCATCGTAAGGTTAATGATGTCAGTGCTTATAGTACATCCGATTTTCTGGCAATATCCGGCAGCGAGGTGCATCCTGAAAATCCTTATGGGGGTGCGATCCATCACTTTGTCGCTATTAATATTCATGAGACAATCAATTGTGCAAAGATGCATCCAAACGCAGTGCTTGATGAGATTAAGGCACAGGGCGGTGAAGCTGTTTTATGTCATCCGTATTGGTCTGGGCACACCGTTACCGATTATTTACCATTGCGAGGTTATTTCGCGATTGAGGTCTACAACGATGGCTGTATGGACATCGGCAAAGCGTTTTCCGAACAAGCTTGGGATGATTTACTGGATAGAGGTGGACCCGTTCTTGGCATCGCTTCCGATGATTCACACGGCACCGACTACGATTGCTTCCACGGATGGATTATGGTCAAAGCAGAGGCGTTGACGATTGAGAGTATCATGGAATCACTTAGGACAGGTGCGTTCTATTCTACAATGGGACCTGAAATCACGGATATGGTGTTAGATAGTAAAGCGTTGACAGTCAAATGCTCACCAGCACAATCAATCGTTTTTAAAGCACAATGCAGTCGAGGACAGCGGATTTTGCCACCCGAAGGTGAACTCTTGACAGAAGCGACCTATAGCATTCCGGAAAGTGTCAAGTATGTTCGAGTTGAAATAACCGACGAAACTGGCAAAAAAGCTTGGTCGAACCCTTTCTTTTTCTAAGGGACGTATCTTGAGATAACCAGTTGCCTGTTTGTGAGTGTTATGATACGACCACCTCGGTGTGTCAAATAGGCAGCCGATCAGCGATAGTGTTGACAAGCGAATTATGTTACGGTAGAATAAAGGTGGATGGGCAAAATACAATAGATTCATCAAGCAGCATTTTCTAATAACTTGAATACGTCATTACGGAACAAGGAGACAGCAATGTACAACGCAAATCCTTTTCAGCAACCCGGACAGTGGTACCGAGGGAATACACATAGCCATAGCACGGAATCCGATGGGCAGCTTCCCATGGCGGACCGATTCGCAGCATACCGTGAAGCAGGCTACGATTTCTTAGTCCTAACGGATCACCGTAAGGTTAACGATGTGAGTGCTTACAGCACATCAGACTTTTTAGCAATATCCGGCAGCGAGGTGCATCCATCAAACCCTTATGGGGGTGCGACGTATCACTTCGTGGCGATTAATATCCATGAAACAATTAACTGCGCGAAGATGCATCCGAACGCAGTGCTTGATGAGATTAAAGCGCAGGGGGGGGAAGCCGTTTTATGTCATCCCTATTGGTCCGGACACACGATTACAGATTATCTGCCGTTACGCGGGTACTTCGCCATTGAGGTCTACAACGACACCTGTATGGGGATCGGCAAAGGCTTCTCAGAGCAAGCGTGGGATGACTTGCTGGATAGAGGTGGACCCGTTCTTGGCATCGCTTCGGATGATGCACACGGCACCGAACACGACTGTTTTCACGGATGGATTATGGTGAAAGCGGAAGAGTTGACAATTGAGAGCATCATGAAAGCGTTCCGAACAGGTGCGTTCTATTCTACGCTCGGACCCGAAATTGAGGATTTGGCGTTAGAAGATAATGAGGTAACGGTTAAGTGTTCGCCGGCGCAATCGATTGTTTTTAAAGCGGAGTGCAGTCGCGGTCGGCGGATTGTTCCATCGGATGGCGAACTCTTGACAGAGGCGACCTATAGTGTTCCGAATGGTGCTAAATACGTTCGGGTTGAAATAACAGACGAAACCGGTAAGAAGGCCTGGTCAAACCCGTTTTTCTTCTAAACCTGAAAATCGTTGCGTATCTTGTCTTTTCACTGGTGCTGCGATGCAAAATATTTTGGTGTGCCAGACGGGAGGTTGGATCGGTGATATGGTGCTATTGACGCCCGCGTTGCGTGCCTTGAAACGGACCTATCCCGAATCTCATTTGACACTCCTGTTGCGACCGCTTGTGATGGATTTAATGAAAACTCATCCTTATGTGGATACTTGCATCGTTGATACCAAAAATCGGGGTCGTTATCGGTCTCTTGCGGAATTGATGCGTCGGATACGTAGGGCTGCGTTTGATGTCGCTGTTGTGTTACATCCTACCTCGTTCCGAAACGCTTTGCTGCCCTTTCTCGCACGGGTACCCGTACGTGTGGGAACTAACGTTAACGGGCGTGGAATGCTGCTAACTGCATCTTGTGAGGACGATACAAGTGTTCATGAGGTACATCGGTATTTACGGGTACTGCAGCTGCTTGCTATTGATACGGTTCCGGATGCTCTGGAGTTTTGGCATACAGATACCGACGCGCAAACGATTCAAGAGCTTCTGGAGACTGAAGATGTTTCTTCGACCGATAGACTGATCGTTCTCAATTTAGGCACGACATGGCGCACAAAACAGTGGAATATAGCAAATTTCGCTGCGGTTATCGAGCAAATTACACACCTTGCACCGGATGTGAGGATTGTCCTAACGGGTTCATCTAATGAGTTGGCACTTGTGGAAGCACTGCCTACTTCACTACCGATAATTAATCTCATCGGAAAGACATCAATTTTGCAACTCGGCGCACTCTTAGAGAGATGTGAGGTGTGTTTGACCTGCGATAGCGGGCCGATGCATATTGCCGCGGCAGTCGGGACACCGACCGTAGCACTCTTCGGTCCAACCAGTCCGGCACGCCATAAGCCTTACGGCACTGGACATACCACCATTGAGAAACCGGTCGAATGCCGTCCGTGCTATAAGCGGACATGCCATCGCCAAAATGCCCTACATCTTTGTATGACAGAAATTAGTATTGCTGAAGTCGTAAAGGCATTGGAAATAAAATTGCATCAACAGGTACGTGCTGCCTGATCTAAAACGCAAAGAAGGAACACGAATGAGGGATATCCGGGCATTAATATTTGATTTCGGCGGAACTTTGGATGGAAATGGCATCCATTGGCTGGAACGAACGTATCAATTTATCCATGAACAACACCCTGAGATTACGCGTGAAGCGTTTGACAAGGCTGATAGAGCGACGATAACAGAATTCGCGTTCGGAGACGCCTCTCATAAGTGGAATTACCAAGACGGTTCAATGCTACCGATCGGCGCAGTCGCCTCTGAATCTGCGGCGCGTTGTTCGTTGCGAGAGACTGCTGAGGCCATTGCAGACGGAATTTACAAGCGGTTAGGTTTAAGTGAGCAGATGAAAGATGAATACGTCGATTGGTTTTGCGCGGGTGCTGCGGAGCATCTGAAAAACAATCGGCGATGGCTTGAAACGCTTCGTGGTACCTATAAACTTGCTGTCATTAGCAATAACTTTGGAAATACGCGTGGGTGGTGTGATGAATATGGGCTTACCCCATTGCTTGAGGCGATCATAGATTCTACGGTTTTGGGGATAGCAAAACCGGACGCTCGTATTTTTGAAGCGGCTTTGTCCGAATTGGGCGTTGCCCCCGCACATGCTATCTACATTGGTGATAGTTATTCCGCGGATATGGTCGGCGGTAAGAACGCTGGACTGTGGACAGCGTGGTTTGTGGGTGAGCAGGAACGGGCGTGTCCAGATCCATCTATGGTGGATGTCCGGCTTTCTCACTTACACGAACTCACTGATTTTTTGGATTCGGAGTAGGCGTTTTGAGAGGTAATGGGCAGATACGTTGTTCTGCCCATCAATTGAGCGATTGACATAAGGGAGGTTGTTATATTTCGCGGTGAAGTCCAATGACTTTACCGAGGATCATTACGTCATTCACACTAAAAATAACCGGTTCAATGGTTGGGTTTTCCGGTTGCAGTCGGACTTTTTCTCCCTCAATATAGAAGCGTTTCACAGTCGCTTCATCTTCAACGAGTGCGACAACAATATCACCTTGGTCGGCGTTTGCTTGTCTTCTAACGATGACGAAATCGCCTTCCAGGATCCCGGCACCAATCATACTGGAGCCGATGATACGGAGTGCGAAGCACTCGTGGTTGTTTACCATACGTGTTGGAATTGGAAGGGTCCCTTCAATGTTCTGGGATGCAAGCAGTGGTGTTCCCGCTGCCACGCGCCCGAAAATCGGAATTTCTATAATATCGCGTGGCGTTTCCGCCAAGTTCGGATTCGCATTCTGACCTTCCAACCACTTGCTGGTTTGGAGTTTAGGGTCTGCTTCCTTCAAGATGGAAATTGCGCGAGGCTTACCCTCTTCTCGTCCAATATACTTTTTCTTTTCCAGCGCATTGAGATGGTCATGTGCCGCTTTTTCAGAGAACCCGAATTTACTGCCAATTTCGCGGATTGTTGGCGGATATCCCTCTTTGATGCGTCTCTGAATATAGGTAAAGATCTCGCGTTGTCTTGCCGTCAAATACTTTGCCATGGGGTGTCTCCTAACACAGATTAGTTTATATTTATTTATTATATTACATGCACGTTAAGAATGCAAGAAAAATTTAATATTTTATTTCGGTATGTATCTGAGGCAAAAAATTAATTGAAACCGTAACGATTTTGTTAACGTCTTAAATCAATGGAAGTTTCAAAATGCTAAATATATTTACATGTTTTTTTATTAAGAACAGCCTTCCCGTTAAAAAGCGGCTATTTACCTTCGCGCCTTTTCGGTGTATGTATGCGGCAATAGTTATATTTATCGGAATTGCAGGAGGTGGGGTTACTGCGGAGAAATCAGAGAAGGTAGAACTTGACGCGATCGTCAAGGATTTTACCCTCAAGGATGCTGATGGCGCGTCCCATGCTTTGTATCAGTTGACTGAGGAGAAATCCGCTACCGTGGTCCTGTTTCTCGCGACGCAATGTCCAATAGCGACTGACTACGCGGATCGGGTTGTTGACTTGGTTAGGACTTATGGTGAAAAGAGTGGGAAAAAGGTACAGTTCATCGGGATTAATTCAAACAAACAAGAAACACTTCAAGAAATTGCTGAATACAGTAAAAAACACGGTTTTGAATTTCCTGTGCTAAAAGATCTGGAAAATAAAATCGCTAACTATTTCGGTGCGAAGCGAACACCAGAGGTATTTCTTTTAGATACCGAACGTATTCTACGCTATGCTGGTGCGATTGACAACAGTCCGAAGGAACCCACGAAGCACTATCTTAAAGATGCTTTAGATTTAGTGATTGCAGGAAAAGAGATTCCCGAAAAGGCTAAAAAGACAAGAGCCGTGGGGTGTACGATTAAGCGGGTACGGATAAAAGATGTAGATAGAACCCCGTAAATTCCGCTATCTGTTGTTATTTTTTTATTCGATACCATGCAAGGAGGCGAAGAGACAAATGCGTCGATTCTTCTACCATTTTTTTCAAGTTTTACTAACTCCATTTTGGGTTGTGTGCATTCTTGCAGCTGTAGCAGCTTTTGCTGGCATCGGGTTTGCAGGTGGTATGCTGATTGGGTGTTGGGAAGATGTGTGTGCTATTAAGTTAGAAGAGCGGCTTGAATACGATGCCGAGCAGGTATGGCAGCAACACATGGAAGTCTACTCTTCGGTTTGTGAAGTGCAAGAAACAGATAAAATCGCATTCTTAATCGATAAATTGGAGCGTTTGGAATATAAGAAGGTCGCAGAAATCATTCCGAGATTGAGCCAACCTGGAGAGTACGCCGTGGCGTTGGATGCAGAGAAAAAGAACGGTGCAGTCCGCGTCCATTTGCGGGAATTTGAATATCCGTATCTGGATATCGAGGCGGGACATGTCCAGATTTCGGTGAGGAACGGAAAAATCGCATCTATTCGGGGTGAGAACAGTGCTGTACGCCGGAATTTTTACCTCGAACCGGAGAAGATCGCTGACATCGCTAACAAGGAAGAAGGCACTACACGGCGTTTGATTCCGCTAATCCAAATGCCTCGTAAGCTACACGGAGCGTTCATTGCTATTGAAGACCGACGATTTTACGAGCATTGGGGGGTTGATATCCTTGGACTTGCCAGGGCGTTCAAAGACAGGCTGTTGTACAACAAACGCTTGGCGGGGACGAGTACATTGACACAACAATTGGCACGAAATATCTACCTCTTTGAGGTGAGATCGAAAAGGGATTATGTGCGAAAGGCTCGGGAGATACTTCTGGCAGTTAGAATTGAAAAAACTTTCTCAAAGGATGAGATTTTAGAGCGCTATCTAAATCATGTAGATTTAGGCAGATCAAGGTTTGGTGGTAAAACGCTCCACGGTGTTCAACAAGCAGCATTCGGCTACTTTGGGAAGAAAGTATCCGAACTCAACAACCATGAGTGTGCCTTGCTTGCTGCGCTTCCGAAAGGTCCCTCCGCTTTCTCGCCATTTTTCAATCCAGATAAGGCGAAAAGTCGGCGTGATACAGTACTCGGTAAAATGTTAGAGGAAGACTATATCACTGACGAGGCTGAATGGCTTGCAAGCGTAAATGCCCCATTGTTGCCGCCAAATCTGCACGGTATGAGAACGGCACAAAACGAGGCAGGACATTTTCTTCAGTACGTCCTTGAAGAACTCGATCGGATCCCTGACCTCGAAAAAAATTTGTATAGTGGCGGATTGAAGGTTTACACGACAATTGATATGTCTATGCAATCTGTTGCTGAGAAAGCGGTCGCGGAGCATTTGCGCTTCATGGATGCGAAATATGGTGAAAGAGGAGGGCTTCCGAATTATGATACCAATAAACGGAATCCGAACGGAATTGACCCGATCGGTAGTTATTTGCAAGCGGCACTCATTGCGTATGAACCGAAGACAGGGCAAGTCAAGGCAATGGTAGGCGGTCGAGATTACTACATCACTGAAACTGAAATCAATTATTTCAATCGTGCTATTGGAGGGTCTGGACTGCGCGGACGACAACCCGGTTCTGCTTTCAAACCGATTGTCTTTGCTGCCTTGTTAGAAGAGCCTTCGATTGTGACACCCGCAACGCCTATTGTTGATGAACTGTGGGGTATTGTTCCCTTTCCCGGGCAACCAAAATGGTATCCAGACAACTATGGTGATAAATTCAGGAATGCGCCGGTCATCATACGCGAAATTCTAAAGAAATCGATTAACGTACCAACAGCGCGCGCAATGTTGGAGACCCCGATCGCCGAAAATGGTAAATGGGAAGGGATAAATCGCGTTGTTGAGCTGACGAAGCGGATAGGGATCCAAAGCCCTATGACCCCTGTGCCCGCACTCGCTTTAGGCGCGTCTGAAATGACAGTGCTTGAATTAACCGCTGCGTATGCGGTCTTTGCAAACGGTGGTATCCGGACAAAACCGGCGCACATTCAATATATTTTAGATAAAACAGGGAAACGGATCTATCCGCCTGATGACTATCAGCCTAAGCGAACCCGTGTATTAGATGAAAGGATCGCGTACCAGATTACATCGTTTCTGGAGACTGTAATTCAGAAAGGAACCGGTTATGGCGCGATAAGGGATGGACTGACCCGACCTGCAGCCGGGAAAACAGGCACCACTAACGAGAATGTAGATGCTTGGTTCGTCGGCTACTCTACAGATCTGATTGTTGGTGTTTGGGTCGGATTTGATGAATATCGACGCGATCGTTACAATTACAACGAAACTGGTGCCAGAGCAGCGTTACCTATCTGGACAAAATTCATGGTTGAGGCAGCCCGCGGCCCCGAAAAACACTTCCCTGAACCTGACCGAATTGTCTTTCGTGATATTGATACGAAGAGTGGACGCCTCAGCAGGCCAGGTAAATGCCCTGAGGAAAACATTAGTCGTGAACCTTTTATCGAAGGGCAGGCACCGGACGGGCTTTGTAATCTCCATAGATAGCGAATATACCCCTACACATTTTGGGTGGTGTATGATATACTATATAGAACATTTAGTATACCATACAAATTTCTTGTGGTCTTGATGTCCATCCTGTTTACGACCTATGTTGCAAGATCCTCAAAAGCCAAGGAGCAAGAAGCCAAAATGCGAGAGAATTGGGAATTGCTAACAAAAATTGATGCCATAGCGGATGACGATCCCGAATTAAGCGAACAACAATTTGAACTCATCTCTGATTTCTCACCCGAAGGCGACCAACCCCAGGCGATTGATAAACTTACAGCGGGGCTCCAACGCGGAGACAAAGCGCAGACGCTTCTCGGCGTGACGGGATCCGGTAAAACCTATACGATGGCGAATGTGATTCAAGATGTCCAGTTACCGACACTCGTTATCTCCCCGAATAAGACACTCGCCGCACAACTCTATAACGAATTCCGCACATTCTTCCCAAATAACGCCGTCCACTATTTCGTCAGTGATTACGAGTACTATCAACCGGAGGCATATATCCCGTCTACAGACACCTTCATTGAGAAGGATGTCCGCATTAACGAGGAAATTACCCGAATGCGCCTTGCATCGACGGCATCCTTAATATCGCGTCGCGATGTTATCGTTGTTGCAAGTGTTTCCTGTCTCTATGGTCTCGGGTCACCAGATGAATTTGAAAATCAGAGAGTTCAAATAGAAGTCGGGGCAGTGGTTCGGCGTGATGCGCTCCTACGTGCTTTGGTCGATATCCAGTACGTCCGCAACGATGTGGAGTTCTGGCAAGGCGTGTTTCGCGCACGGGGTGATGTTGTTGAGGTGTTTCCTGCTTATAGTGAGAACGCCTATCGCATTGAGCTTTTTGGTGATGAGATTGATCGTATTAGCGAGATTGATACGACAACCGGGGAGATATTGGCACAACGAGATTTTCTTGAGATCTATCCGGCGAAGCACTTCATGACTGATGGTGAAATCTTTGATCAAGCGTTAATTAATATTGAACTTGAACTCCAAGAGTGTATTCTGGCATTTGAGAAAGAGAATAAATTGTTAGAGGCACAGCGTGTTGAACAACGCACACGCTTCGATCTGGAGATGTTGCGCGAGGTGGGCTACTGTTCCGGTATTGAAAACTATTCACGGCATCTCTCAGGCTTGCAACCCGGGGATCCTCCCTATTGCCTCATGCACTATTTCCCTGACGATTTTCTGCTCTTTATTGATGAATCCCACGTTACAATTCCGCAGCTGCGTGGCATGTATCGTGGTGACCGTTCCCGAAAGGAGACGCTTGTTAAATATGGGTTCCGTCTACCTTCTGCGTTGGACAACCGTCCGCTCCGTTTCGATGAGGTTGAAGCCCGCGTCAATCAAGTTGTCTTTGTCTCAGCAACACCGGGGTCCTATGAAATGGAAAATAGCGCGCAAATCGTTGAGCAGATTATCCGTCCGACAGGACTTATTGATCCTGAAATTACGATCCACCCCGTCAGGGGACAGATAGACCATCTCATCGGTAGGATCAAGGAGCGGGTTAAGCGTAAACAGCGGGTTCTTGTTACAACGCTTACGAAACGGATGGCGGAAGATTTAACCGAGTACTTAACCGAAGCGGGGATCCGTGCTGACTATATGCATTCTGAGATTGATGTGTTTGACCGGGCGCGTATTCTACGCCAACTCCGAGAAGGGGTTTTTGATGTGTTGGTCGGAATCAACCTCCTTCGGGAAGGGCTTGATCTGCCGGAGGTCTCCCTCGTTGCGATTTTGGACGCTGACCGTCCCGGTTTCTTACGTTCCGTGCGCTCTCTTGTGCAGACATCTGGACGTGCTGCCCGGAATGTTGATGGTGAAGTCATCTTGTACGGCGATGATGTTACGGAGGCGATGGAAGAAGCAATGAAAGAGACACGCCGCCGTCGCGAGATACAACTGCAATATAACACAGATAACAATATTACACCGGCTACCATTCAAAAGGCGATTCAGGAGCTTATCGCTGAATCGGAAACCGCGTACGAGACTAAGAAGTCGGAGCAACCGCCTGCCGTTGTTGAAGATATGGAGCCGCAAGATATTGAGTCGATGATTACGGACTTAACGCGACAAATGCGAAAAGCTGCATTGGATCTCGATTATGAGGAAGCCGCGGCTTTACGGGATCGTATCGCTGAACTGAAGGCGCAGTCAGCCAAAGAGTAAATTTGACCGTATATTTTCAAATTCTGTACCTCTCCCAAAAACTTGCGCGAATGCCCTAAAACGCTTTACAGAGACAGTCTCTGAGTATTCTTAACACTCCCAACGATTGGCATTTTATCGCGTACATTCACAAAACAAATCGTAAAAAAAATCAGGCACCTTCATTTTTTTGCCCTGATGCACGTTTTATGCACAAAATTTCGTCTTTAATAGAAGGTGTAAATCGTAGCGTATTGCTTAATTTTACAAAACCTTGCTTATGATTAAACTTTTTGGTGAAGGCGGACAGGATCCAATCTGTTCACTGGGAGGAAATTTCGTGGAAAGCGCAGACGATGTTCAATTGATTCGCAAAATTTTATCCGGCGACGACGCTGCGTTTGGCAACTTGGTAGAAAAGTACCAAAAGAGCGTTCACGCGCTTATATGGCGGCAGGTCGGCGATTATCACTATGCCGAGGATATTATGCAAGATGCTTTCCTTCAGGCATACCAAAAACTCTCAACCCTTAAAAATCCGAATCAATTTGCTGGGTGGCTCTATGTCATTGCGAATCGGCTTTGCATTGATTGGCTGCGAAAGCAAAAGCGGCGGCAAGAACAGAAACTTGTGATGCAATCGCTGGAGGATACACCTGCGGAAGAAATTGAGGCATCCTCCTACACACACTACAGGTCGGAACAGTGCGAGACAGAGCGCACCGAGCATTGTCATGCCCTTGTGAAAAAACTTTTGGCAAAACTGCCGGAAAGTGAACGTGCGGTTGTAACCCTCTTCTATCTCAACGAAATGTCAACGAAAGAGATCAGTGAGTTTATGGGAGTGTCGGTGAACACAATTACGAGCCGACTTCAACGGGCGCGAAAACGTCTACAAGTAGATCAAGCACACTCGGTTCAAGAAGTTCTTGATGATGTACAGTTATCAGAAAATCTGAAGGAGGATATTGTGAAACAATTAGAAAGTATTCAGAGCACGTTTGATTCATTCATGGCGCAAGCAAAATCCGATCCGACATCCGGGGCGGACATTCTGACAGAGGCACACGATCAGGTTGAAGAAGCACTTAAGGGTGAAATCACGCCCGAGTTGGCGCATCTCGCTCATGAGATATACAAGTATATGGGCAAACCCGGCATAGAAAAAAACGTTTCTCTACACCGTAGGTATCTGAATGTGGCTTCAGACAATAAGGAACGTTTCTGGTCGCATCGGGTGTTAAGTGTTAACCTTGCGATGCTTGGGCATAGCAAGGAAGCTGTTGAGGAGCAGGTTCAGCTTTATCACTGGGCGTGTGAGCACATGTCAGATGCAGATGTGTTATATGTGCTTAGCAGTTGTTTAGAGCATGCTGGATGTTGGAAAGATGTAGGTCGTGTTGATGACTGGATTCAACTTTATAATGATGCCTCTCAACGCTTAGAGAACCCTGAATTGAGTCGCTACGACCGTTGCAATTTCCTGCAAATCGGATCAGAAATCTTACGCGCTTACGGGCGGTCAGATGAGACGCTTCTTGGCATGGAAAAGCTGGAACGCCTCAACGACGAACCCGATTGGGAGCATTATTTCAGGTTCTGGTTGGCTGTAAGAACGAATTGGCTCCTGGTGTATAGTGGGCAGGAAGATTGGGATCGTTTTGATCAAGCACTTACGGAAGTCCGCGCGTTTATTGAAGGCGAGATGGAAAAACGGGATGCCGGGCACTCTGTCAACCTCGGCAACCTTCATTGGGCTGCGCACGACATCGGTTGTTGCTTAGTGTGGTTACAGAAGTATGACGAGGCGAAAGGTTTCCTACAAGTCGCCATTGATGTGGACAATGTCAACGATTATGGTCACTTCATGCTCGCCGTGAGCGTCTGGGCATCTGAGCGTAACCGCGAGAAGACTTTACATCATTTGAAATTTGCGCATGATATTGTCCTAACTGCTTGGAATCGCGGTAAGTATTACCGAATGTTCCTGGGGACACATGAATTTGTGGATGTAAAGGACGATCCAGAGTTTCTGAAGGTTCTGGGACAAAAATAAGAGCGTTTCGATATTATAGTGGATCCTAAAATATGTTTACAGTTCGTCAGGGAACAAGCCTCCACCGCCGCTGGCGAGGATTGTATCCTCGCCATTTTGCGAGTGTATAGGTAATTACAGGTTTTACTATAAAAGGAAGACCTCATGTTAACAACACTCATCCGCCGAGAACTCCTCGACAACCTGATGACGTTCCGCTTCGCCGTAGCCGTCCTCATTATGTTGCTGCTTGTGGTCGCCAATACTGCTGTGCTTCTTAAGGATTATGAGCAGCGGCTGACGCTCTACAACGACGCTGTCAAAACGCATCAGCAGCAGCTCCAGGAGAAAAAAACCTATTCAGCAGGCATCACATACGCAGGCGAAATGCGTATCGACCGCCCCCCTAATCCGTTGAGTATTTTTAATACTGGATTCGATAAGCGGATCGGAAACAAGGTAACCGTATCACATACTTATGTCCCATCGCTGTGGGATTCCGGATGGCATGGGTCGAATCCGTTTATGGATATGTTCGCTTCCATGGATATTGCTTTTATCTTTGAAGTGATCCTGAGCTTGTTAGCGCTGGTTTTCGCCTACGATACCCTCGCCGGAGAATACGAGCACGGTACATTACGCCTGATCTTGACGCATTCCGTCCGTCGCGGGCATATCCTGCTTGCCAAATACATCTCTGCGATGCTCTGCTTACTCGTGCCATTGCTGATGAGTCTGCTCCTCGCCGTCATCTTGCTGACGACGACCCCCTCCATTTTTCTGAACACCGATGACTTTCTACGGATCGGCGGAATTATTTTGGCATCCGTTGTGTATCTGTCGGTGTTTTACCTCATTGGACTGCTGATTTCGGCGGCAACGCGCCGAACGAGTACTGCGTTGATGCTCGCTATGTTCGTCTGGGGGTTCTTGGTGTTAGTCTATCCAAACGTGATTCTTGCCGTGATCCCCCGTCCTGAGGCACCGCAAACGCGTGCTGCCTCTGCTTTTGGTCAAATCCAACAAATATGGCAGGTAGAATTCTCGGGAGAACTGGGGCATTTCCTCACGACTAACGCGAGCCCGGAAATAGATTGGGATCTTGGACTAACGGGCAGTGGAGCCGAACCTTACGCTTACTCATGGAAGGACCCCCAGACGC
Source organism: Candidatus Poribacteria bacterium (assembly GCA_022394775.1). Lineage (GTDB taxonomy): Bacteria > Poribacteria > WGA-4E > WGA-4E > WGA-3G > WGA-3G. The sequence goes on along the minus strand of JAGFCB010000049.1, from coordinate 3,097 downwards.
TATACTATTCTTTTGAAAATATCTTCGCGTTTGAAGGGTTTGATGAGAAAGAGGAACACAAGATACCTCACGCGCAGAGTTACTTCCGTTTCCTCGGTCGGTTGGTTACCCGTACAGCCGACCAGACGTGGCTTATCCGAAAGCCTGCATTGGAGGATATCTTCATTCATCCGGCAAATGTGAAGCGAATCTGGTTGAAACTGTCGCCCGTCGGGCTGTATGATGCTGCAACACAAGCGTGGGCAGGCACTGACTTGCACGGTGCCAGAGATTTCTTTGACGCCGCAAGACGATACAGACAGGAAGTGATTGACGCGCTCTACGATAAAGAGGCGTTTGGATCTCGACAGTGGTTCTCTTCGGACAAGGGCGCAGCGGATTGGAGTATTCTCCCACAGTTTTCTTTTCAAAGGGCTGATGTGAACACAAACGCTAAGCGAGCGTTGCCGGATGTAAGCATCCTGCTCATGATTAATATCGTTATCTTCATCCTGATATTTCTCATTTTCGTCAAGAGTGAAGTGTAGAATAGTTATAAGTTGACAGTTACAAGTTATAAGTTAAGAGGGTTCAGGGACTCCGCGAAGAAACACCCAAGCAAAAACACGGATTTTTCTTGTAACCTACCACTTATAACCTATAACCAATCTTCTGAAAACTGATAACTGGTTACTGGTTACTACTTATGTGGCATATCGCAAAACGTGAACTCTACGATAACCTGAACAGCCTCCGATTCGCGCTTGCAACATTCCTGCTCCTGGGTTTGATGCTGACCAATGCCGTTGTGCATCTCCGAGAGCATCCAGAGCGGGTTCAGAAGTATATCGAGAATGTTACTGCACATCAAAACCGTTTAAAGTCTCATGCTAACGCAAGTTTCTATGAACTCGCACAAAAGGGACCCGGCACGCTTCACAAAAAGCCATCCGCCCTCCACTTCTGTGCAGGACGCGGGGAAGCGTTCTTGTCAGCACATGTAAGCAGCATTCAAAGTTGGAGTTGGCAGGAACGTGGCTTAGAGGGTTTATGGTCCCTGTGGTATCCATCTGCTACCCCCAATCGGAACAACGTTGACCCAGATGTTACCAAAGTGGACTGGGGTTTTATCATCGGCTATGTCTTAAGTCTCCTGGCACTCTTGTTCACCTTCGATTCAATCTCCAGTGAACGTGAATATGGTACATTGCGATTAATGTTGGCGAATGCGATGCCGCGGCACACTGTCCTGATTGGAAAATTTTTAGGGGCGTTGATAAGCATTAGTATTCCATTTACGCTTGCTGTATTGGTGAATCTGTTGGTGATCTCTACGTCAAGTGATGCTTATCTTGGCGCAGATGCATGGGGACGTTTAGGCATCATCTACTTTATTGCGCTCCTGTACACCTGCCTTTTTCTGGCGTTAGGTTTACTGGTGTCGGCGCGTGTGCAGCGGAGCGCAGTCAGTCTTGTAATATTACTATTGGCTTGGGTCACACTTATTGTTTTTATGCCGAGTACACTCGCTTCAATCGCGGGGCGTTCTTTACCGCTCAAATGGGAACGTGTTTCGCAACGTGAACGTAGGGCAGAATACAATAAGCATTGGCATGAGGCACATGGGGATCAAAGAAAACAATTACAATTGTCAGGCGAGTACGTTACCAAAGACGCAGAACAGCGGGAACGTTTGCACGAAGCACACTTAAAACAGGGGATTTCTCAGGTGAACAGGGCGCGCAGCATCACTCGTTTTTCGCCGGGCACAATCGTAGAGCATCTACTTGAGTCGTTCGCTGGAACCGGTTTTGAGCGACACCTGCAATTCTTAGAGAATGTTCAATCCTACGCTCGACAATTCCGTGAATTCATTGTTGACACCGATAGCGCGGATCCGGAGAGTCTTCATATTTTTGGTGTTCGCGAGGGTGTATCGCAGAAATCTGTCAATCCAGAAACGGTTCCCAAATTTGAAGACACACGTAACTTTCGCCGTGATTTCGACGCGGCAGCGATGGATCTGCTGTTGCTAACGCTGTTTTTCGTTGTTTTTCTCTCCGGGGCTTTCCTTGTCTTCGTACGCGTTGAAGTTTAGCGTGTCGTTTTCAAGTTCCCACCTTGCAAAGAGCCGAGTGTTTCCCTATGTCTTTTTTTCACCTTGTGCGTCAGTAAAGGTGTGTGTAAATCCTATCAAAGTTAAATTGGCATCTGAATTTTAAACTTGCATTTCAGAATGTAATCTGCTAAAATGTGGTTATTAATCACATTTTCAAAACCTGTAATTTCGATTTTCAGAGGATTAATAATTTTGGCGATTCAGTATTGAAATATTAATCTTCTGAGGCACAGAGAAAGGACTCTACAATGTTTGTTTGTGTAGCTTGTGGCTATTTGTGGAAAGAAGCGGATAGCCCACCGGAAGAGTGTCCAGCCTGCACTGCTCCGAAAGAGAAATATATTCCTTACGATGACCGAGCAGAACGGTGGGTAAAACGCGCAGTGGCAGCCCATGTGATGTATCCAGACGAAGAAGGTGCAGACCTCCGCGCAGAGAATTCTGCCCTCTCCTCACACATCAGATTTGCCCTTGTTGGGTTACTGGGTGACCTTGAAAAAGAGTAAAGTGTAGAGAGCCTCGATGATTCAATCGAGGCTTCTTTCGCCTTTGTTACTACAATTTAATTTTTCAATTGAAGTTTATATTCAAAAAATCTATACCCCTGTCTTTCGACTGAGGTTTTCTAAATAGAAAGGAAGCGGCATTTTCTGAGTTAAAAACTGCCGCAATACGGTAAATGAAACAGGTACGTTATTTGCTGATCTTATGCTTTGTTGCCTTGAGCGGAATAGCATCAGCACAGGACCTTGCCGACCGTGTGGTAGAGCATGTTTATCCCAACGGTCTGAAGTTGTTGATGATTAAACGTGACACCTCGCCGACTATCGCCCCCTACATCCTGTTTAAAGCGGGGTCGGTGGATGAGTCGGACGATACGCGCGGTATCGCTCACATGTTAGAACACATGCTGTTCAAAGGCACTAAGACAATCGGGACAAAAGATTATGAAAAGGAAAAGGTAGTGCTTGCTGAAATTGATCGGATAGGGGACGCACT
>JAGFCB010000208.1 GCA_022394775.1 Candidatus Poribacteria bacterium | reverse complement strand
TCCCCGAATACTGTGAAGAGCCGCCTCAGTCGCGCTCGCAACCGTTTAAGGAAGGAAGAAGACATGATTCAACAAAATCTTGGCAGTTTCCAACTGCCTGCGAACTTAACAGAAAACATCATGCGAGAAGTCTCGCGTCTCGTTCCCGCTGGACCCGCCGCGAATAAACCTGTGTTGCCGTGGGCATTCTCTGCAGCTTCTGCTGTTTTGATTTTCCTGCTGATGGGGGTGGGTACCCAATACCTTTCGCGTTTCCAGAAGCCATATAGTCTAAATGCCACCTCGGAGCCGACAGTTGAGATTATTGAGGCACTTTTTGTTTATGATTCGCCAGCGAAACCGGCAGTGCGGAATCAGGCAGGAAGTTCTGTTACGCCCGGTAAGAGTCCGGGGACAGGTCAGCAGCCGGACGCAAGGCTCTTCGCCGCAGTACTGGTTGACGAAGCAGCGGAATTGACCCCGACACCGCAATGGACCCAAGCGAAAGGACCGGAAGGTGGGATTGTCAACAGCCTCTTCACGACAAACTCCGGTGATATTTACGCAGGAACTCCCACGAGCCTCTATAAACTCACAGAAGATTCCCGCGCATGGAAGCTTGTCAACTCAAGAAGTGCCAGTTCTCTTAACCTTCAAGACTGGATAGTGGGTGCGATACAGATGTCGGAACACGGTGATAAGCTTTATCTCGTCACTGATACTGAAATATTGGCATCCGAAGATAATGGGGAGACTTGGAGCGTGTTCGGTACTCATCCAGATGGGGCATCCAGAGGGTTTGTGGTGACCGACGCGGGGTTTTACCTCGCGCTTATAGAGGGAGTTTACTACTCCAAAGATGGTAAAGCATCGTGGAGAGTTCTCAAAGATGGCATGGAAGCCGAGAAGATCCGTGCACTTGATGCCGTTGAAAATACTGTGTTTGCTGGCACCGATAGCGGACTCTATCGTCTCAATGCTGAGACATGGGAACTTGTATCAGTTGGATCGGTAGATAAGTACGGTGAGAAACCAGTGATCCATGCGGTGGCTACTTCAAAACATCGACTCTATGTTGCAGCGGGAAAAGAGATTACAACACAGTTCGGTGATCAATTCAAATCAATAATAACAGGCGATGCCTCGTGGTCCCTTTATCGTTCAACTGATTTGGGGCGGACGTGGTATGGTATAGATCCAAGAAAAAAGACGGAGAATGAGAGGGAATCAAAGGGTGGATTTTCGATTCAATTCCCGGTACGTGGTAAAGATTCAACCCTTATGGATTTTACTTATTCAAACATCAAAATAATTACGACATCAGGAAGGGTTATGCTGGCGGCTTCAAAGGAACTCTTCTATTCAGTTAATGCGGGTGAGACTTGGACCTCTGTAGATTTGAAGAACGTGTCTGTAACTGAGAATATCGCGCCTCCTATTGTGATGTTGGACGCAAATACCTTTTATAGAGGCACGCAATCTGGGGTCTATCGCACAACAGATGCCGGAAAATCGTGGCATCAATTTAATACTGGGCTTACTGGTACGACTGTTATGCAGTTATTCGCTCTTAACAGCAAACTCTACGCGTTCACGATGAGCGGGGTTGTTACCTCAACAGATGGCGGCGAATCGTGGATGCCGCTTTCCAGTAGTATTGACGCTAACGCAAATATGGCAGCCGCGTTTGACGGTAATCTCTATGCTAAAGAGATAAATAGTATGCCCCCTCAAATTCATCGCTTTTCAACACAGGACGGTAAATTCACTCATATCCCTGGTATGCCCGCTCTGTTTGAAAAGAACAACCCTGTTGACCTAACAGCACTGCTTGAAGCAGGAAGCAGTAAAATTCTGTCGGGAGCCCTGAAAGATGAGAATAAATTGGACCTTGAAAACGGTAAAGTGCCAAACCTTGAGGATATCGATTTAGAGCAGTTAGATCAGTTGAATGAAACAATGGGTAAGGTGGTTCAAG
>JAGFCB010000148.1 GCA_022394775.1 Candidatus Poribacteria bacterium | reverse complement strand
TTGAACCGTGTGAACCGGACTGGATCGGGTGTGATCCTTCACAAATAGAAAGCTGTGATCCCGACACGCCAAAGGTTCGTCGTGCTTGTGATGGGAGTGTCTATTCTCCGATCTATATCTACCCGTCTCCTCAATCGAGGATCCCTTGCCCGCTGGAGAAAGAGGGATAGGTATAACTGTATATAAGGAGAAGTGATATGCCCCATAGAATTTATTGGGGACTTGCCATAAGGCGCGAGAGGCACTTGATCGTCTTCAATGATATTTTTATTTTTCTTCGCATTTTGCGAAAAAGGAGATAATAACATGTTATTCTTTAAAAAGCATGCGTGGTTGCTGGTCTCTATCGTTGTTGGACTGTGCATTTCCGCGCTGATTTTATCCCGTAGTAGCGATCCGCCTATATCGGAAGATGAACTTGTGCCTTCTGGTGAAGCGGATTTGCGTTCTTCGCGTTTTGTGCCGTCTGTTTTTCAACCGCCCCCGCTGCCGCCCCCGCTGGGTGAAACGGAGGATACGGGGTATTGGGACGGCAACACGTGGCATCAAAAACCTGCCCCCAAACCGAAGAAAAAATGGTTCTGGGAACGAGAACTGACGCTGGAGGATTTCATTGATCATGAAATTACGGCTGAGTTTCTTGAAACCGTTATTAGAAACCAACCCTATTCGGAAGCCGCAATTCTCGCGAGAATCTTCTCGGGAGGCGTTGAAGACCTGAAATCTGCGCTAAAATATCATCCAGAATCCCCCATATTGCATGCAGTAATAGCGGATGAAATGCAGTATGCGGGTAATGAAGGAAAGTCGGGTATGTTTCATGAGTATTCTCCGGAGGAAGCGGTTGCGTTTGCGGAAAAGGCACTCCGTTTGTCGCAGAATAATAGCACGGAAAATCTGGATGCATATATTCGTGCTATAGCTCTTAACTCATCAACAGTTGAGATGGCACACAAGACATTAGGTATAACGTATCAGTATTTGGGGGATTACGATGCTGCGCTGTATCACTTGAAAGCGGGGCAACGTCTTTTTGAACCGGCAGGATACGATCCTTTTGGTGAGGAGTTAGCTGCTAATGTGTATGCGAATAATATTGCTGCGATAGAGGCAGGGACACCGGTTCACAAACCGAAGCCGAAACCGTCACCAGAGGCGTTCACTTCACGAGGTGCTTTGCCTTCCGCCTCTGCTGTTGATTTTCCCGAAGGCGTATCTCTGTCCGATCCGTTATATCTCCCCGATCCTGTTGAGCGTCCCGGTTCGTCTAAGGGTGATGACGCAGTTTTGAGTGATCGTGAGCTTCGTGCCCGCTCTGTTGCTGAAGAAGCACACGCGGCTTTTATGCGCTCTGTGCCGGATGTGCATGAGCAGCAGCAAGCGTTTGATGATTTTTTGCGGGGTCTGCAATTGATAGAACATCAGCAGTCGTCCCCTGCTGTTGACACGGTTTTGATGCGTGAGTTGTCAAAACATCTGTCGGGTAGCGACACTGCGTTCACGCCTCAAGAGTTGATGGGAGCGTTTTCTGCGGTGCGTCATCGTCAAAAGCGGGGGCATCGCCAGCTTGAGAAACTGGATGCGGATCGGGATCGTGAGATGGATCATCAACACCGGTCCCTCCCTCCAACTGCACCTTGAAATAGCCTGGGTATGATGTGCATACCCTTTACACTTTCACCTATTTTTTACCTTAAAAGGAGAATAGAAAGATGAAAAACTGTGCTATCTGTTTGCTCATCCTGATTTTATCCCTCACCGCTCTTTTGGGTGTCCCATTGCTCTCTGCCGAGACGACTGCAGATCTACTGCAACCGACATTCGGTTCGGATTTACCTGAAGGTCCAAGTCCGGGCAATAAGACACACTATAAGACATTCACGTTTAATTTGAACTTACCGAATATAGAAGATAATCAATCCTATGAAATCATTGCGAAGCTCAAAGGAGTCACGAAATATGAAGGCTCTTGTGCGAACTACAAGCCGGATGGGCTGCCGCGCAAGGAAGATCTGCTGTTCCATTCGGATGATTATCCGAATGGAACAGAGGGTGGTTGGACATATAAAAAATGGGATAAATTGACTTTCACACTGGGAACTGATGACACAGACCGCAGCGTGCCCATGCGAGTGTCTGTTCGTTGCTACGACTGGGGTGCTTACGGTAAACTCACTTTGACCTTTAAGAAAAAGATAAGGTGGTTGATTTGGGAAACGACCGACGATACAGATACCATCCCGCTGGACGCAAACGATAACAAGATCGGGGATGGCTGGGAAAAGGATAAGACTAAAAATTGGGAAGCCGACAAAGATGATGAGAATATCCCGGAGGGCACTTACGCAGAAGGAGATGGCTGGACTGTTTATGATGAATACAGAGGCCTGATTCTGAGCGAGGGAGCTGCCCAGGCAACCCGTTTAGATCCTGCTGCGAAAGATGTCATGTTCTGTTCAGAAAACACTTTAGAAACATATGGCACGGGTTCTGTTCGACCCCCGCACCACATATTCCACACGATCTATTCGGGTTATGTCCTCGATGCTTTTGATGACATTTGGAACTATTCCAGAGGAAGTGTTTCATCAGATACGGAAAAAGATAAAGGATGGGTGAACCAATACTCGAAAGGGTTGCGAGGACACGACAGGGTGCCCGGATACAAACGTGTGTGGGCAATACGCGTAAAGGACTCTAATAGAATAAGTATGGGAGGAAAACTACTTGGAACTATGACAGGTGGTGCCATCCAAGGGTCTCCATCACAAACCTCTCTCACACTCGTATTTACGAGAAACATAAAGGAAATTATAGATGAATGGTTTGATGATGCTATTAGAGATGACGAGAGTATTATCCCACCAACAGCCGCCGAGAAGCGTGCGATAGTGGATGCGGTGATTTCAAATACGATCTCTCATGAAGTCGCGCATTGCCTTGACTTAGGTCACTGTAATCATGCGCAATGTTTGATGAATAGTCAGGCACGCTCTAGAATTGATTGGAAGAAACGAAATGGACCGGGTGCTGACGGTATTATTGGCACGGACGATGACGATATTGTTGGCACGCATAAGTATATAAGCCAGAACACGCTTTTTGATGACGCACATGATCTCGATTATGCTGCAACGGGTGCGCCCGGTTTTACCACTGTAGAGATCACTGTGCCTACACCGAACATGCCTTCAGACCCCAATGAACAGGCGAATTCGGGGGATGAAAACAGTGACAACACAGGAAATGGAAATACGGGTGGTACAACGGATTCAACGCCTTTAACGGATTCAACGGCTTTAACCCCTGAAACGCCATCGCCCCCGACAACGATCACGTATACTTGTGGTATCCATAGTGGTGATCCGATCAGTGAGTCTTCAGATCACAAGACCACGATAATTGGGTATAGCGGTTCGTTTTATGAATGTCAACCGCATCAGACATATTCCTGTGGACACATGGATTTGAATAATAATTCAAGTTCACATGCGTTACAAGCGAGTTGTTCAGAAACCGATAGTCATGGGCAAGGATGTACGGTGACAAATTTCTATGCGTGTCAGAGTCATACACACCAGTATCCGGCTTTGATTTCGGGGGCGTGTGGACATAGTTATACATCTGCGGCTGCGTATAACCATCGTTCAGAGACGTGTCCGACTAATAGTAGCGGACAGAGTTGCACTTCTGGTTCTTATTACGCGTGTTCACCGCATACGCATGCGTATCCTGTGTCGACGGGGGCTTTACCTGTTTGGAGTGATATACCCGATCCTTACAATCTGACCATAGGGGATAGTTTTAGTTTAGACTTGAGCAGTTATGTCACGGGTAGTCCAACGTTCACGAGGAATGGGGGGCGGTTCCCCGCAGGCTTATTATTCAGTGACGGTGTGTTGAGTGGCACGGTGTTGCGTGTGGAATCCCGAAGCATCCGCTTTACCGCGACAAACACAGCGGGCTCCGTCGATAGTGAATGGATTGATATCACCGTGACCAAATAGCCTCTCTTCTACACAACTCTTACAGGCAGGTATCCGTTTTGGGTATCTGCCTTTTTTGTTTCCTACCTATCTACTTCTCTTTGAGACTTTCTTTCATCCCTCTATTGATGCATCTTTGTACGTATGCGAGTGTATCTAATCCTTCTTCTTCGAGG
>JAGFCB010000078.1 GCA_022394775.1 Candidatus Poribacteria bacterium | reverse complement strand
ACATGGCGAGCTATCCTGATAGGACTCCTGTCACTCCCGCTCAATATCTACCTCGTCGTTCAGACAGAGACCGTATGGACAACCCAATACCCGACGACAATGGCGATTATCTTCAACGCCGTTTTTACGCTTTTCCTCGTCGCGATTATCAACCTCCCTTTATCCCGTTACCTCCCGAAATGGCAACTCTCGCAAGCAGAGATGCTGACAATTTACCTCATGGTAACACTGGCATGCGTCGTCTGCGGTCATGATCTCTTGCAGGCAACGATGTGCGTCTTGGGGCACGCAACATGGTTCGCTACCCCCGAGAACGAATGGCAATCCCTCTTTTTCCGATATATCCCGGACTGGATCGCTGTCATGAATCGGAGCGCTTTAACCGGCTATTATGAAGGCACCTCAAACTTATTTGAAATGAAGCATATCCGTGCGTGGATCACGCCCGTAATGGCATGGCTGGTTTTCTTTTCTGCATTGGCGTTCTCTATGATGATGCTGAGCGTCATCCTCCGCAAACAGTGGATCGAACACGAAAAACTCAGCTACCCGATCATCCAACTCCCTTTTGAAATGACGACCGGTGCGAGTTTCTATCGGAACAAACTGCTCTGGATCGGCTTCGGGGTCGGATGCGGGCTTGACCTACTTAACGGTATTAATTTCCTGTTCCCCTTTGTTCCGGGCATCCCTATCCGCCACGACATTGGACGGCTGTTCACGGAAAAACCGCTGAGTGCTATCGGTTCAACGCCTATCCATTTGAATCCGTATGCTATCGGCATCGGTTTCTTGATGCCGTTGGATTTGTCCCTCTCTTGTTGGCTGTTCTACCTGTTTTGGAAGGCGCAGCTTGTCTTCGGTGCGATGACAGGTTTGAATCAAACACCCGGATATCCACACATTGACATGCAATCGCTGGGGGCATATTTTGGTCTCTGTTTCTTCGCGCTCTGGATAACACATAAACACCTATGGCAAGTTATTTGCAATATCTTAGGTCTGAAAGCGAAGCACTGTCGTTTAAAAACGAATCTGGACACGAGAAGTGAACCCATAGGGTATCGCAGCGCGTTTGTTGGATTGCTTCTTAGTATCGCAGTCGTTTTTGGATTTTGTCTGAAGGCGGGGATGTCTTGGTGGGGTGTGCTCGGATTTTTCAGCATCCATTTCATACTCGTTTTAGCATTCACGCGGATGCGCGCTGAACTTGGCACACCAACGATGGATTTCTACCGCGCCGGTCCCGGCCTCTTCCTTACCTCAATCTTCGGTTCCAGAAAGATAGGTGCACCAACGTTGACAGGGTTCGCCTTCCTCTATGGGTTTACCCGTAATTACCGTTCCCAACCCATGCCTAACCAATTAGAGGGATTTAAACTTGCTGACAAAGGAAACATCAACACGCGTCAAATCCTTTGGGTGATGTGGGGGGCAACGGTTATCGGGCTTTTTATCGGATTTATCGCGTTCCTACATGCGGGTTATCGGAATGGAAGTTTGGGAACATGGCGCGGACAGGAGGCGTTCAGTGATCTTCAACGTTGGTTGACGCTTCCGAACGACACCGACTGGAGCCGTCTCAGCTTTTTCGGGTTCGGCATCTCTCTGACACTCACAACGCTGTTTATGCGTCTGCGGTTTATCTGGTGGCAGCTGCACCCGCTCGCCTATCCGCTCGCGGGCAATTGGAATTTCGGGAGACTCTGGTTTCCAGTATTTCTGGCTTGGTTGATAAAGTCTATACTGATTCGACACGGTGGCATTGGTGCGTATCGCAGAACACTGCCCCTATTTTTCGGGACAATGCTCGGTGAATTTGTGATGGGAAGTATCTGGGCAATTTTAGGGCTCTTCCTCGGACAACGGATGTATTCGTTTAAGCATTGGTAACTGGTTGTCAGTTGCCTCGCAGTGAGAGTTATCAGTTAAGAGAGAGAAAAGGCTATTGAAAAACAAGAACTGGTCATCAGAAAAGACAACCATCTTGTCTTGGTAAACACAGTTTCCTGTTCGAGAGCGTGCTTAATCCGTAGCCTTCTGCAAAGAGATACTTCCACCAGAGGTGCGCAATTTCAGCAAGGGACCGCCACCATTTATCCGACCTTCCAACCTATTTTTTGGAGCCTTTCCCTGAATAACCGATTCCACAGCGAAGTCCGTCGAGACGCGTCCACCGCTGGTTTTTGCTTCTAAGTCAATAGCAACATCTGGAATAAGCGTGCAGGTTATGGCACCGCCCGATGTACGCAAACTACACTCACTCTGCGGTTGCGTCTTCATAGCAGCTTGGATAGAGCCGCCTGAAGTCCGCGCTGTCACGTTCCTACCGATGCCCCCTAACCAGATACCACCTCCAGAAGTTCGGACATCTGTTCCACCACTACAATCCACGACTTTAATGCTGCCCCCTGAAGTCCTGCCTGAGATAAAGCCCTGAATTGCGCCAAGGCGGAGGCTGCCCCCTGAAGTTCGTACCTGAACATCGCCTGTGACATCGACTGTCTCAATGCTGCCGCCGGATGTATGCCCCCACACTTCGCCTATAATGCTCCGCAGGGACAAACTACCCCCTGAAACTTACACGTACATCACCGGTAAGGTTGGCTACGGAAATACCACCGTTTGTGGTATTCAAATCAACATTGTACCGCCGCGGTACCGTTATGAGAAAATGAATTTTCAGCCTATTCAACCGTTTTTGCCAATGTTCCAACCCCTGTTTAAAAGTCCCCTGAATATGGACATCGGAACCCTTGTGTTCAAATGCCAACTCAAAATCCTCAAGTGCTTTTTGAGATGCCTTGACCAATTTGGATTTTGATTCTTTCGTGATTACGATTTCAACCTTATCCTGTTCAGCAGTTTGGATTTCAATCGCACCGAACTGCGACAAAACAGTTAAATTCCCGTCGCTCTTGACATCATACGTTTTTTCAATCTTTTCCAAAATAAGTTCCTCCGCTGTTAGAGCGTCAAAGGAAGACGCGACCTGTCTGGAACGTTCTAAATACGATTCCAGACAGATGCAGCCTATGATTCGTCATTCTGCTGTTGCGCCCGGATCTCTTGGAGTATCTCGACAACAGTCTCCATCTGCCCTTCAAGTTTAGCGATCCGCTGTTCAACAGATGTCACGTCCTCATCCTCGTCTGAGGTAACCTCAACAGTTTCGACGGTCTCAACATTTTCTTCTTCCACTTGTCCATTCCATATATCTTTGAGGAAAGTGGGCATAGATTGCCGGACAACCTCGCTGACATCTTTCAACTCATCGCCGATGGTTTTCTTGATTTGTGAGAAATCGAAATCATCAGCACAGCTTTCTTTGACGTAGGCAGTGACTTGGTGACAAGCGAAGCAAATATCGCCAAAAGAGGCATCCGTTTCAAGTGGTTCAAACAGACCGTCGGGAACTGCCCCGAGTTCAGATAGAAGGGTAAGTGCATTGTTAAATTGCCGAGCACATCGCTCCTCACCATCCGAAAATTGGTCTGTAATCGCTGAAGTTTCGATGATGCGTGCTGTTGTTTCCAATAGCCGCAGAATCTGACGTATTTCCTTCATTCGACGCATTTCCTTCTGAGTTTCCCATTCGTTAGACATGATTGTCTCCTATTTGTGTGGGTTTGTCTATATAGAGTCCATTGAGACTAAAAAGGATAGTAAAATTTTTTAACTATTAAATCTGGACACCGTTCCACTACGTTTTGCGGCGTACTCGCCGATAAGCGATCTGCTTCACAGTGGTTTGCGGTTAAGTCCAAGCACCTCTCAATAATGAAAGGCTTTTTAACAATTGGAATACTACAAGGACAGCGGACACAGCATCTCAGAGTTAATCGTTAAAGATCTATCTGTCGGGTCTGCTTATATAGACTCACGCCAAATCAAAAGGATAGTGAAAATTTAATAGGATTTGCAGATCAGGAAGTTTCCTGCTTCAACTCAGCGACATTTCGGCGGATTTTAATCGCAGCCTTAATGATATCCCCCATGTCCTCTTCACTCGCCATGAGGACGTTTTGGCTTAAGGAGAGTCCTGTCTGACATATTTTTTCCGTCTCAGGACAATCCACATCATCAAAATTGAGATTATGACCGAAAAGATTAGAAGCAAGGAAGTCGGCACGATACATCGGCGTGGTATACCAATATCCCATCGGTATCCCTTCCGCTCGCATCGCACGGAGGAAGGTCTCACGTGAAATGCCTTCAAACTCTTCGGCGTCGAAAATAGCCTTATAGCCGTGGCATCCACCGCGCGTCGCCCGCGGATCGAGTGGTGTGACTTTAATGCCCGGCACTTCCCCAAACCAACCGTCCAACCAGCGCATATTCTTATGTCGATGATTGGTTTCAGCCTCAAGCCGGGTTAGACGCGAAAGTAAGAGTCCCGCTTGCCATTCCGTCATGCGGAAGTTGCCACCAAAGGGTTCTCCTTCTCCGAATTCAGCATCCGGTAGCGTGCGACCACAGTTATGGAGTGCATAAGCCCGTTCATAGAGTTCACGATCATTTATCAGAACGACCCCACCTTCACCCGCACAAAGGTTCTTCGACGACTGGAAACTGAAGCATCCGAAATGTCCCCAACTCCCGACACCGCGTCCACGCCACTCCGCGCCGTGTGCCTGCGCACAATCCTCAACAATCCCAAGGTTATGGCGATTCGCGATGTCAACGAGTGCGTCTAAATCCGCGGGATAGCCTGCGATATGGACAGGCAAAATGACTTTCGTCTTTTCGGTAATCGCGGCTTCAACTTTTGCAGGATCCAATAGGAAACTGTCTGGTGCGGTATCTACAAAAACAGGGACAGCATGCGTCATAAGGATCGCAACGACTGTCGCTTGGAAGGTATACGGTGTCGTAATGACCTCATCGCCGGGACAAACACCCGCTGCTTTCAGGGCGATATAGAGCGCCGAGGTACCGCTATTGACGCAAACCCCGTAGTTCGCACCTTGAAATTCAGCGAACTGTTGTGCGAATTCTGGGACCTTCGGTCCACCAACACCCCACTGTCCGCTTTTGTAAATCGTTTCAAATGCTTCGATATCGGCAGGATCCTGCGTGGGCCAGGTAGGGAACCCAGCAGTTCGGACAGGTTCGCCGCCATTTATTGCCAATGTTGCCATCTCTTCATCCCCCTTCAATTTCTAAGGTAGTTTTGCTGCATAATCCTGCAAATCAGGAAACTGTGCACTGTTAAATACCTTTTGCAAGCGAGATTCTAAATGACCGTCTTCAACTTCAGCGATTAATGATTTCAGGACATCTCGCGCGCGGCTCTCTAATTCAGCGTCAATCGCGCCATTTTGAATGGCTGCTTCAAACTCATCCTCATCTTGAACTTCATAAGTACCATCTGGATTTATCCAGAGATCCAAGAACAAATCTGTTATTTCAAAACACTCAAGTTTGCCCGCTACATCTACACGCCGCTTGACGGGTTTCATAATATCGCAATAATAACCGGTCCACTCGTTCTCCAGATTGTAAACTTTGCCGACATCATACCACAGTCCTGTGAACACGAACCAGACGACGGCGAAGTTATCACCTAAAACTGTCTCGCCGCCCTGAACTATCGGTGCGGACGGTTTAACGCGCTGAGATGTGACAATCACATCGTCGTCCAGATAAAGCAATTCTTGTTGGAAGTGATTCACCCGATCTGGGAGTCTTTTATAGGTAAGTGTTACAATCTCCAATTTTTAATTTTCCTTGCGGTTCGGTCAGGTGAGTTGGAATTTGAAAGTTTCGCTCCGTATACCGCTTTCCATTTTGCGGCGTACACGCCCATAAGCGATCTGCTTCATTCCAAGCTATGTGCTTTTTAATTTCAGAATTTAAGGCTGATGCGACGCGATTGCTTCATGGAAGGCTTCAATATGCTTCGGCGTCGTCCCGCAACAGCCCCCTATCAGGTAGGCCCCGGCTTCAATTAGTGTGGAAACGTAACTTGCCATCTCCGCTGGTGTCTGCGTATAGACAGTATTATGGTTTTCGTCGAGTTTCGGCATACCAGCATTTGGATATGCCATCATCCATTTTCCATTGATCCCCGTTTCAGCGAGTGCCGTGTTGAGTTGCTGGATACCAGCAATCGCATAAGGCATCCCTGTATGTTCATCACGTCTGGATTCAGCACCACAGTTCACACCGATGATGCTAACGGCATCTAATAGCGAACCATCGCTCGAAAATTCATCCGACACAAGAATCTCAAGAAGGTCGGCAGGAGAGTTGCCCCAGTCCGTCCGATAAATGACGTTGCCTGTCCGTCGTTCCTTTGTCCATTTGTAAGTCAAATTCACTGCGATAGGAAGTCCGGTTTCACGTGCAACATCTACAGCGATCGCCGCCTCTTTTGCAGAAAACATCGTCTCGAGGCAAAGAAAATCCGCGCCTTCTTCTGCCAAAGTATGGATCACTAATTTATGTGCTTCTCTGGCATCATCATTTGGAATCCCGAAAGTGGTATCTCCGCTATCGGCTTCTATCGCACCCGGAGAGGGTCCCACGGAGCCAGCTATATATACTTCTTTTCCACTTTGTGCAACCGCTGCTTTTGCGTGTTGAACAGCGAGTCGTGTGAGCCGTTGTGCCCCCAATACATCTTGCCCAGCCATCTCTAAGTGAAGTGGAGATGCCACAAACGTATTTGTTCCAATCGCCTCGGCACCTGCGTTGATATAGTCTGAATGGATGTCAACAACCGCTGCAGGATGCAATTCATTGGCGAGTGCGCTGTTCGTTAGTTCTATACCGCGGGCAAACAACTGCGAACCGAATCCACCATCGTATAAAATAGGTTTATCAGATTTTAATCGTTCTCGAAAGTTTTTAATTTTACCTTGCGGTTCAGTGAGGTGTATTATAGTGAATTCTAAAAATAAATAGACCTCTTTGTAGCATAAACTTCCAGTTTGTGCCAGTCTGAATGCCCGTTATGGGCATTCAGACTGTTTGAGAGTGCCCAATTAATTATGGATTTTACTATAATAGTTTTGCGTTCCTCTCCGTATATCCGCCCTCCAAATGTAAAGCATTCTCACTGCGAAGCAAAATTATGCCATTTAAGGCATAATTTCATTATGGGCTATGCGCTTAGGATTATCCTAAAAACCTATAATCCTGTAAATCTCTAAATCTTATAAATCATAGTTCAGGCTTTTGCCTTCCTTACAACGTTACGGGCATCGGTTTGAATTGACACCCTTCCACGAAGATGTCAAAGAAATCAGGTGTGGTCTCTAATTCAACATGCTCTATATTATTGACAAATGCTTCAACAGCTGCGCGCTTTTTGTCCGAAAGGAGGACAGCGGTCGCGCCCGCTACTGCTGCGTTGCCGATTTTGACTATGTTCTCTTCTGGAACCGGGGCGAGAAACCCGATTTCAATTGCATCCTGTAGGTTAACATAATTGGCAAAACCGCCCGCTAAGAAGAGTTTCGTGATGCCCTCGGGCGCACAACCGAAATGTCGTAACACGATATACTGTCCACAATAGTTTGCCGCCTTGGCTTGCGCCAGATTGCTCGCATCCTCGCGTGAGAAGGTGATCCCGTGTTCCGGTAAAAGCGGTATAATGCGTTGCTTCCTATCCGAAAAAACACCCTTCGGACTCATCTGATCGTTCCGACGCAACTCAGCAAGCAGCGAAATCAACCCAGAACCACACAGGCCTTGTGGCGTTTCTTCATCAATTGTTGTATAATTGAATTCGCCGCCATTCCATTTCACAGACTCAATCGCACCCGGGTAAGCAGGCATTCCGTACGCAATACCACCGCCTTCAAATGCGGGACCCGCTGGACACGATGCCGCTACCATCCGCTTCGCATTTCCGACAATCACCTCTGTATTCGTCCCAACATCAACTAACATGATAACCTCATCCTGTGAAGCAATATCAATCGCGACCAAATCCGCGGCGACATCAGCACCGACATGGCTGGCGATTAACGGCAGGCTGTACACCATCGCTTTCGGATTTGCACGGATCCCTAAACGGCGCGTCTTTTCCGTAAGCGAAGTAGTTGAACGGACACCCTCCCGATATTCATGCTCAATCACGGATTTATAAGGCTTCTGCCCGATACTCTGGACATCTTGTTTGAAGAAAATATCGCGCATCGTTGTGTTCCCTACAACGACAACCTCATAGATTTCCTGTCGGACGAAATCGTGTCGGTCACACATCTCCATGATTTCACTGTTGAGTGCAGCGATAAGTGAACGGCGCAGTTCTCCATAAAATTCACCATCATACGTGATACGGTTCATGATGTCACTACCACCGAAACGTTGTGGGTTTTCAAAGGAGCTGACAGAGACAGTCTCCCCGTTCTCCAAATCCATCAGATTCGCTACAACTGTCGTTGTCCCGATGTCTATGGCTAACCCGTACAGATGTCCTCGGTAACGGTCAATAGGTTCGTCGTTGTAATAGACGACCCCATCGTTATGGGTAACCTTTGGACTTAATTCCAGTCCTTCGTTGTCATCTGTGACGGTATGCGTTAAGATTCTCGGTGTGCGGCGGAGCGGTGTGAATTCAATGTCTTCATTAATATCAAGTACAACCGCTTGGCAGGCGAGGCGGTAGTTATCTCGGAGGAAGGCTTCCGCTTCATTAGGAGGTTGAAGGCTGTCCATTCCGCGTTTAATCTCAACAATACATTCGTGGCATTGCCCAGTTCGGAAGCAAGAGGTGGGAACTTGGACAGTCAAGTCATCAGCGTAGTCAAAAATAGTTTTCCCCGGTGTGAGTTGATAGACCTTTCCGTCGCTTATGATCGTGCCTTGGGAATCTACTGTTTGATCGGGTGCGTCCGTCTCCCAAGCACTGCGATAATCCAACTTATCGTCTCCGACACATAGGAGTCCTGTCCCTTCATCAATTTTCCGCTGGTTTCGACAGCCAAACTTCGCCGTGCAGTGGTCAAAGCGGTTTTTGTAGGGACACCGATAGGTGGACTGTTCATCCGCATGGACGACCAAACCTTCAAAAATCTGTGTGATTTTATTGAGGCGTTTCTCGTATTCGGCTTTATCTATTTTCTTCAATTTTTTAATTTTCCTTGCGGTTAAACAACAGTGGTCTTAGCATTCGATATCCGCCTTTTAAATCCGTCAACCCCAATTACCTACGAAGTGTTACCACTCTTCGTCCGGTGCCTCAAGAAAATGCTTAGCGAGTGCGACACATGCGAGCGCATCTTTCCCATATCCATCAGCCCCCATATCGTCTGCGAATGTCTGTGTGACAGGCGCGCCGCCCACCATAATCTTTACCTCTTCCCGCAAATCCTCGTCAATAAAGGCATCAATCGTCTTTCCCATGTTCGGCATTGTTGTTGTCAGGAGTGCTGACATCCCCAAAATCGGTGCCTCATATTCCTCAACGGCTTCAATGAATTCATCTTCGGAAGTATCGACACCGAGATCGTGTACAACGAAACCCGCGCCGCGCAGCATCATAATACAAAGGTTTTTGCCGATGTCGTGCAGATCACCTTTAACGGTTCCCATAATCACCGTGCCGATGGGTTCAATCCCTGAATCGGAAAGGATCGGCTCGATATGTGTCATCCCTGCTTTCATTGCGCGGGCGCACGCGAGGACTTCTGGCACGAAAATGAAGTTTTCTCGGAATTTGATGCCGACGATGCCCATCCCTGCGATGAGACCGTCATCCATAATCTCTAACGCTTCTGTGCCTTCTTCCAACGCTGCTGCCGTCAACGCATCGACAGTATGATGGTCGCCGTCAATAAGCGCAGCGGCGACATCTTGCATAGCGGGTGACGCTTGCGCGAATATCTCGATCGTCCGTTCTATTTCATCAGGTTCTTCTAAGAACTCTTCAATTTCTTCGCGGATAAATTCATTTGCGATGTCATTAATAGATGCCACTCTCTCGAATCCCTCCTCAAAAATAGAATAATACCACACACACAGAAAAATGGCAATGATTTTCACGTCCAACCAGAGACATCCAGTTGTCCGTTATCGGTTATCACAGGACTTACACAAAATTGATAAGCGCGCTTTTGGAGCGCGCCATCTGGAAAAGGTTACTAACGTATTGTGTCAGTCTTGCCTATTGCTTGTCTTTTCGGTACGCTTCCAAGAGAGCATTAATCTTGTCAAGAAAGGCTTGTGAGTAAATCTCGCCGACGAGTTCTTTATGGGTTTCCACGGCAATTATATCCCACACCGCTTCGGAATCGCCCTCAAACTCAACCACCTGAATGCCCGCTTTCTTTTGCAGCGCCTCCAGTGCCCTTTCATTGTCTTTACGAATATTCTGAATAAGATCGTGCTGATACGCGTCTGCGGTTTCACGCACAACCTTCTGCTGCTCCACCGTAAGCTGATCAAATTTCTCCTTTGTTATAACTGTTGCACCTACGCCAACATTAACAGGAAGGTCTGTCATGTACTTGAATTTATCATACCATTGGAGTGCGACAGTAACATAAGGAGACGCAGCTAAGGTGTTCAGCTGCCCCGAGTAGAGCGAAGATAAGACCTGCGTCACTTCTCTCGGTACAGTAGCGATCTCGGCGTTTTCGTAGAATGTGAGGGCAATTTTGTCGCTCGGACGCGCCCACATCTTGACGCTCGGGGACTGAAGGTCGGCAATAGTGCGGATCGGTTGATTGCTGAATATATAATAATATCCGATGTCCCCCATACCGAGCAAGACATACCCAGCATCCATAAAGGCTTTGTCAAGATCTTCGCGGAGGTAGTCCCGGACGTAATCAAGTTCCTCATAAGTCTTGAACAGCCGAGGCAGTTGAAAAATTAAGACCTCTTCTTGTATCTCACCGAGCCCAGTGGCTGTCATGGCTCCCGCGTGGAGCAGCCCAGCGCGCATCTTGCGGATGACATCAAGTTCATCGCCTTGGACACCATTCGGATAGAAACGGAATTGGAGTTCACCACCCGTTTTGGAACGAACCGCTTTACCCATCGCATCAAAATTATTCATCCACGTGGAACCTTTTGGCGCGAGGGTCGCGAACTTAATGGATTCGGCGGCAAAAGACGTTAGCGGTAAACATAGCATTCCTAAAATAATCAGAAACACATATACAAATTTAGGGAGGTAATCGGGGTTGAAAACCCCTCCAACAGGGTTCATTTCCCTTTGGGGGTTGAAAACCCTTCCTATAGGGCTTGTTTTTTTGACTATCATTATTCAGAACCTCCTTCTTCCAGTTCTGGATCAAATAACATATCGGCTTGGCCAAGCCAGCGTTTGGCGCGCGATTTTGCGAGCGAGGTCGCTGCCTCCTCCCCCGGATAAATATCCTGCGGGGCATCAATAACTTCTTGTAACGCTCGCTTGTAGAGTTTCACATCCTGTTTAGGATAGGCATAGTACCGTGCAAGATAGAATTTGCTCATCAGGAACCTGCCGTCATTCAGTTTATCGACAATATCAATATGCGCCTTCGCTTTCTCCGGGTCACCGCCGATGGAGGGTGATCGGTCACCGTAGTAGACGGCATAGAACAGGTGGGCACTGCCGAAGTAGAAAGTTTCGTCCAATTCAAGGACACGCGCCATCATTAACTCGACACGTGCGAGATCAATGACTTGCATCGGGTCATCTTTCTGGAGACTGATACCACGCCCCATCGCATAAGCCGCCCAAAAGAGAGGCTCAACCTGTTTTTTCTTCACTTTCTGGAGTGCTTTTGCAAATACGGCGAGTTCGACAGTCCTTGGTTGCTCAAAGGTTTTATCGGATTTCGAGAGTACCTTAAAGGCGTATCCTTCAGCAGTTACATAGTGCGCAATCGCTTGTGAACGCATCTCTTCTGCTGTCTCGAAGTCACCGGCGATCTCGGCATCCTCCATTTTATCTTCCAGAAAACCGCTGTAAGATGAATGTGCGCGTGCGGTCTTGACGATGAGTCCGGTATTTCCAGTCTTAGCCAAACGCTCAAGTGTCGAGAGGTTATTGGCGAGGGTAGATTCTACTACCGCTAAATTGCCCTCCTTTTGAATCCTGGATAGCTTGGCAAGACCACAACCACCTAAGAGCATAGGTAAGAGCAGTAACAACAATGTTTGGGTTCTAAAATATTTATGTATCATAATCAATTTACCTGATTGTTGAGTTGTTCAGATTGTTAATTAGTTCGTCCACAATTCTTGGTCAATGGTAAAGGAAAAGCGGGATCTCTGTTTCTTCAGTCATAGTACCCAAACCTAAAGGGTCGGGTTTTGACACCGAAATCTGATAAAATCTCTCCTCCAAAGTTTTGTCTGCGCGCATAGCACAAACCTAAAATTGATATTAAACAGACAGCGCGCTGATAGAACCTAATCGTGATATTTTACCGCGCCAGTCTCTGATTTGCAAATTATCGAGAAAATGGCAGCAGCACAACTGTCCCATCAACATATCCATCTGATGCCTCAATCCGCACGCGACTGCCGGGTTCTGTAACAGCAATCCGAACATAACCCAAAGCGACCTCTTTTCCGAGCGTTGGCGCGAGGGTGGCACTTGTCAGCCAACCGACCTCTTTATCACCGTTGAAAACCCGCGCACCGGGACGAAATTCGCAATCATCTTGCGATGCCGGAACTTCGTCAGATTCAATGCCACGTAATAAACGATTTGGGTGACCTCGATATTTCATTCGAGCGACAATCTCTTGCCCGATATAACACCCCTTCTCAAAATCGATGGCGTGTTCTAATTCCGCCTCAAGTGGGATGATAGCATCAGTGAGTTCCGTCCCATACCGAGGGATGCCCGCCTCAATCCGAAGTGATTCAAGCGCATCCCACCCGATAGGTTGGACGTTAAATTGCGAACCTTCAGTCATGAGTGCGTCCCAAAGTGATGCCAATGTCCCAGCAGCGGTATAAAGGGTGTAACCGACTTCGCCAGTGGCATCTGTTCTTACACAGACGATTTGGTGTTCAAAAGATGCATCTGCTTCGCGAACGCCGCTGTGACGCTCTGGCAAATCAGTGAGATCGCGCATGCTTAGCACAGATTGAACGAGTTCTGACGATTTTGGACCGTGGACAGCAATTGCCCCAATCTCAGCAGTCGAATCAACCAGTTCAACGTCATCAGCGATGATGTACTTGTCAAGTTCGCCGAAAAGATGCTCCGCCGTTTCAGGGGCAGCATCAACAATGATTGCATCTTCAAGGACATAGACATTTAAATCGGCGATAATTTTGCCGCGATGCGTTAGAAGTGTGGCGTAGGTGCCTTGTCCGGCTGAAAGGGTCTCAACATCGTTAGAGATAATGCGGTGTAGAAATTTGGCGCGATCATCGCCAGTTAACTGATACCGACTTCGATAGGATACATCAACTACACCCACCCCATTTCTCACAGCGTGATGCTCAGAAATAGGATCAGTGGTGTAATATGCAGCGATATTCCAACCTTGATGCTTTTCAGCAAAGGTCGCGCCAAGTTCTTCATGAATGTAATGCAGCGGTGTTATTTTCATAGCTTTATCAGTTAACAAACAAAACTGAATCTCCTAAAAGATACGGCTGAAGCGAGAAATAAGTTTTGGGTTTCGTAAAGAAAATGATGAATCAAGCGGTTCTGCGACTTCAATAGCAAAGCTCCACGGTGTACGCGTCCCTGAGGGGTCTATGAAAACGGAGCAACCGATACCAACTGAAGCTTTAAGCCCTTCTGAGAAAGTTTCAAAATCGGAAAAAGGTGTGTCACCATACCACCAAACGCTACCTGTATCAAAGAAACAACTGAGGCTCCACCCGATTACAGCATCCGGATCCCTGAGAATTGTCTCCCTGATAAACCGATACTCTAAGTTAATTAGAAAACGGTTATCGCCTGCAAATCTGTTAAAATCATAACCCCGCAGCGTGGAACCACCCCCATGGTGAAGGAGCCGTTGTCTCGGCAATTGCGCATCAGAAAAGTCACCCGTGACTCTAATGTTTAAGTGGTGTGGACCGGACAGCGGTGTATAGCGTGCAACTTCAAATCGGTAAAAATTGAAGTCATAATCACCACCAAAATATTGCCCCGTCATCTCGAAAGCGAACTGTGCGCGCCATCCGCGCCGAGTTCGCTCATTTGCAGCAAACACCTTGTGGAAATCTTGTAAAGCCGTAGATCTATAGTCTCGGGTATCAAACGCAAAAACGAGAGCGAGGTTTCTCAATTGCCCACGATCAATCCGAGAATTACCGCGCTTGCGTTGATTACGGTTTAAGTAACTCCAATCCGTTGATTTAGAGAGGTTACCGTGACTTTCTCCTGTGAGTTCCAGTCTAAGATAACTCCATTCGGTAGGCGCGTAGGTTATCCATCCTTGGGAACCCCAACGTTCATAATAATTCTGAATGTCGAAACCGTAATAAGCGGCACCCAGACTGGCATCGCCTTGATGTAGATAGGTATTCGAGCTAACATCGGTGAGTTTATAAAAGCTTCCACCGATTTTAAGAAGATGCCGTTTAAAGAACCCTTTCTCAACACCAGCCTGATAATTCCATATCTTGCTTGAAAACCCACGGCTAATTGAACCGAAAACCTGCTCTCTGCCTGTTAATTGAGTTGCGAGCGTCCCGCCTGCTCCGAGCATCAAACCGTGAACACGATTGAATTGAATAATTGGGAAGCCCCCGGGTTTAGCAAAGGGTTGTTCTTCAATCTCAACAATCATGACATTTTTTCCACCCTCGCGTTGGACGCGCCAATCCCGAATTGATTTAAAGTGCTCATTGTTTTCCCGGAGCTCCCTGCGCATCCGACTTATCTTTGATTGCCCAAGGGTATGGTGATAAATATCGGATGTTTGTGAACTCAGCTCTCCCACACTGTTCTCAGTTTTTAGGTCAAGTGCCGATAGCAGCTCCGCGCGTGAAATTCGAGTGTTCCCCGTGAAACGAATTTCGTGTAACGTGCCTTCGTTAATGCTAAATTCAAGAACACCATTCACCATTCGATAATTAACGATAGCGAACTCATACCCACGGTTGGAATAGAAATTGGCAATTAGCTGCTGTTTGAGTTTCGTAGCAGCGATAGCGAGATAGCCCGGTTTTAACTGAAACCATTCCTTGATGAATTGCGATGGGAAACTTCTATTTCCATTGATCTTAATCTGCTGAACCAGCACTACCGGAACTTCTACAACTCGGATATGTATACTAACAGTCGGAAAAAGAGAATCTCCAGATTCGAGTTGCCCTTGCCTCGTCTCCAAACGGACATCTTGAAACAAATCATGTGCTCGTAATTCGGCAATTAACCACGAGAGTTGTGAAACAGTGACAACATCTCCTGGTTGAATCGGAATGTTTTGCTGAATAACCGCCGTCGGAATAGTGGTATTATCCTCAATTTCAACTGCGGTAACCTGAAATTTTTCCTCGGATGTAAAGGCTTCCGTGTCCGTCGATGGTCCCATCACAAAGTCCAACACACCCATCGCTGGTGCATAACGATCGGAGAGTACACCCATATACTGATGTGGCGAATGAAACCACCACGGATATTCATTGTTGTAAGTCGGTAGCCAATAACTGTATTCTCTCTGTGTTGTAGCCCCAAGGTTTTCTGTGCTGCCAATGCTGCTGTATGCCTTACGGTGGATATTAAAAAGCCATCTGTTTTCAGAAGCAGGTTCCCGTTGAGCATCTGACTTAGCAGATTTTTCTAACATTTTACGCGGGAGAGCAACTTCAATGCTCCAAAAAGTGGTGTTAACCTGGGCTGCGACCTTCGCCTCCGAATTCCACGTCCTATCGGCATCAAATGATGTCTGCAGAGTCTTCCGATCTAAAGTGAGTTGAACATCATGAGGTGCCAATCGGAAACTGGGTTCGCCGGGAACATTCACCTGCTGATCAAAGAGCGCGCCAATCGGATTGATAACAAGATGGTAATAGGTATCAGTTTCAAGGTCGGGATCAACCAGGATTTCAATGCATTCATCTTCCCAAATAGGGGAATCGTTCTGGGTCTGTGAGAGGTGTGGAAATTGCGATCCGGAAATGTGTGCTTTTACACCAATATAAAAATTTTCCGAATCCCACAACAGAAACGCTTCTGTAGAATCAACTGCTTCCTCAGTTCCCTCTGGATTCTGAAAGGGGGCAAGTGCCTGAGCAGTCTGCCACACTATTTCAGATAAATTGCCATCAATAATCGGAGGTTGTGTTGCCTTAGGGACAGGCAGGATAGCATTCGCAAAAATATCTACCTCAGCATCTGAAGGCGTGTCTTCCGTATCCGTTGAACTCGGTAATAGCGAAATTGTATCGGTCGCTTTTAAACGAAACAAGGGACCGCCATTGTTGATAAGGGTCAACGATGTCTCATTATCAAATTGTGCGGGAAGGTTGATAACAATCTGCTGTTTTTCGCTCTCAAGTTCGACATCGACAGCGTAATCTTCAGGCAATTTCAATCGGATGTTGCCACCTTGCGCAGTTATATCCATCGGCGCTGCAACAGTGTCAAGCAGTGCTAACTCGATCGAACCGTCTTGTGTCTCTAATTTATTCTGTCCATGCGTTAGCAAGATTTTCCCGTAAATGCGCCCTTTTTTTACTGTAACGTTGTAGTTGCCCAAGGTTTCGTCTAACTGGACATTCCCCGTTTCCGTTGCGATTACTATTTTCCCTCGGAGACGCTTGAGATGTATATCTCCATTTTTTACGCTGAACTTAACAGAGATATCCGCGGGTGTTTTAATCGTCCATTTCAATTGGAGCTGCTCGCGGAGCTTTGCTTGCAGTTCTGTCATTTTAGAAAACGGATTAGGTTTTATTTCAGCAGCACTGCCTCCGGGTACTTGAGCATTCAATTGAAGCGTGCCAGCGTCCTGTGTCCCTGTTAAAGAGATATTATCGAGGTAAGCACGAATGAGCGCATCATCTGCGGTATCTGTTGGCTGTATCTGTTTTTCGAGTGTGACACTGATACTTCTGTCCTCTGTAGCGATCATTTCAATGTTCACGGATACATCCGAACTGAGTGTTATTCGGTAAATATCCTCAAAACTGAAGGTTTCCTCTGATGTTGTCCCCAATATTGCAGTCTGTTCTGGCACTGGAATGGATTCATCCACCGCAGTTGCCGATAAAACAAATAGGTTCAGCACAAGTACGAACAAGCAAAATAGATATAGAGAAGACAAGGTCGTGCGACACAAGGACAACATTTACGGAAGTTTCCTTTTTAATTCAATAGGACTTACACCCCCCCTTGCTGGCGGGGTGTTTTTGCTGGGGTGTTTCCCCTAGAAATCCCACCAGCAGTACAGAATACATAGGTTATCATAGAAAAATGCGTAAGTCCTGTTCAATATTCGTGGTGAGGCAATATGGATTTGAGGGTTGTACCTAAGAATTGCTTGACATATTTTAAATAATACTTTATACTTATTAGAAAAGTCAAGCAGTTTTTCGTACCCTTCACTGCTATTAGAGCGTTTTTATTACAGATGAAGAGAAACGTAAAATGCTGCGCACTGGAGAAAAAGATGAGCGAATCTTTTGAAGGAGCAACAAAATACTGTTTCTCCTTCGGACCATGGAACATACACGAAGGGGCAGATCCTTTCGGCCCACCCGTTCGGGAACCATTTAGTTTTGATGAGAAAGTCGGATTTTACCGAGACCTCGGTTTTGTCGGTATCCAATTTCATGACGATGACATTGTTCCTGATATTGACGAGAAAACGCATGCCCAGTTGATGACCCAGACCCAAAAAGTAAAAGCACAACTCGACGATCACGGTTTAACACCGGAAGTGGTCGCGCCACGTTTGTGGGAATCTCCACAGACAATTGATGGGGCTTACACATCTAATTCTGCGAAAGAACGGGAATATGCGTTGGAACGTTCAAAACGGTGTGTGGACATTGCTAACGAAATTGGGTGCAAGAATTTTGTGCTGTGGCTTGCCCGCGAAGGCACTTATATCCGAGAAACGAAATCGTCGTCAGCCGCAGTTGGACAGATTCTGGATGCTATTAACGCTTTACTCGAATATGATCCAGAGATTCGTATTCTGATTGAACCGAAACCCAATGAACCAATGGACATTGCTTATATCCCAACAATCGGGCATGCGATCGGTTTGGCTTATGCAAGCAATGAACACGAGCGGGTTGGTGGATTAATCGAGAGTGCCCATGCGATTCTGGCGGGATTAGAACCGTCCGACGAAATGGGCTACGCGCTTTATCATAAGAAACTTTGGAGCGTACATCTCAACGACCAGAACGGGCTAAAATTTGACCAAGACAAGGCATTCGGTTCCGTCAATTTGCGACGGGCTTTTAATCAAGTCCGGATCCTTGAAGAGAACGGATACGGTAGAAACGGTGAGTTCGTTGGATTAGATGTGAAAGTAATGCGAACACAACCCCGCGATATTTCAACAAAACATTTATTGAGCAGCCGCCGCACCTTTCTTAACCTACTTGAGAAGGTTCGGACATTCGATAAAAACGTGGAACAGGAGTTTATCGCAGCTCGAGACTATGAAGGGTTAGATTTCTATATTCTTGAACACCTTCTCGGCACGTAAATTCTATTATAGGCGTGCTTGAATCTTCTTTATAGCGCGCGTCAACTCAACGGAGAGTTACATAAAAAGGCGGCAGAGGACAAAAACAGACATGACAACGGATAAGAACCCTCTACATGAGGCGGAAGGACCTCATTACCAAGCAGTAATGCTTATGGGTCCTCCCGGTGTAGGCAAGGGAACACAAGGGAAAATGCTGGCACAAATTCCCGGTATTTTCCATGTCTCCAGTGGAGATATGTTCCGAGAGCTTAATACCAACTCTAAATTCGGGCAAATCTTCCAGCAATACGCCGGTGTTGGCAAATTAGTCCCCGACGATATTACCATCAAAATTTGGCAGGATTACATGGCGCGGAAGGTACGCGAGGGACTTTATACGCCGGAATGTGACTTGCTGATTCTCGATGGTATTCCACGGAACATCACGCAAGCCACTTTAATAGCACCTTGCATAAAAATCTTCAAGGTCATCTTTATGGTCTGTGAAAATAGGGAAGTGATGTTTAAACGTATCCGCGGACGTTCCCTGAAAGAGAACCGGATTGATGATGCCGAAGAAGTGGTGGTTCGCTATCGCTGGGACCTTTACAAACGGTACACTGAACCGCTGATCGACCATTACCCGCAAGACCTCATTCGGATCATTGATGCCGACAATATTGCATCGGATGTACTTCACCAGATACTATCAGTAATAGTACCCATTCAGAAAAAACATTTCATGCCACCGCTGATGTAGATGCGCGGGCAATCCGGCACATCTTACGCTACTCTTTAATCAGCGCGACGATAGAGATGGAATTCAGGGTGCGCGAGGGCTCGCATCGGAAATGGTGCCCCGTTATCTGATATCTGCATGCTGAAAAACTGCGGTGTCCGTCGGAACGTCTTGTGCAGTTGATATGGACTTCCATCCCCTAAAATTCGATCATAAAACGCCAGCGTCTCCTCCAATTTAATCTCGCTGAGCGGGTACCAATCCTCTTTTTGATAATGCTGAGGCTGTCCTCGGTATTTTTGGAACACCTCAAGATCGGGGACAAGGACGAGTACCCATTCTGCGGTTTCATCTGCTGCCTCTAACTCCAATTCTGGGAGCAGCCAGTTGAACAAGACTTCTGGTGCGCCGGAAATAGACGCCTCCTGTGGAATGTGCATGGACAGCCACTCAGCTGCTTCCAATTTCGTCGGTTTTGTAAGCAGGATTCCCGCAAAAGCAGCTGTATACACCAACGAATAAAGCATAACAACACTTCCTACGACGATGCCGCCAATCCATCTTTCAAACACACTACGCGCCTTGTAGACGCCTTCCGTAAGATGTGGCGTATCTTTTTCTGATGTGCGTGAGAACTTGAAAAGAAGTTTAACGGGGTTTGGAAGGTGCGTGAGTGCTACAGCAGCAAGTACCATAAGTGCCGGGTAGAGTATGAGTAGATGACGAGCAAATTTGACTTTGTGTATCCCGATAAACAATAGATACGGCACAACAAAAGCGAGCAGAAATGCTTCCGTGTTAACGCTGCTTTTAAGCGAAGGAAATGCACGCACCACTCCAAAACCGACGAGCAGTGCAAGTGGCAATCCCATTCCCCATTTCAGCAGCACGAGTATGTAGGTAAACCGTTGTAACCACCCTGATTCTGCTGTGGAAATGAGACCAAAATGTCCTTGGTGGTAGTGCGTGGCT
Organism: Candidatus Poribacteria bacterium; assembly: GCA_022394775.1. Lineage (GTDB taxonomy): Bacteria > Poribacteria > WGA-4E > WGA-4E > WGA-3G > WGA-3G. Next base: position 15,331 of record JAGFCB010000078.1, on the reverse strand, counting down.
TCATACCAAAAATCTGAAAAGAAAAGATTCCACGCTGGTGAAATTAGATCAATGAGCCAGTAAGGACATAGGAGCGTGAAGGTTAAGGCTGCAACACCGGTAATTGTTGCGAACCTTCTATAAAAACGATCGGTCCCAATGAAGATTAACAGCGAAAAACCGACAAAAACAGTCGTAAATTTGACTGCGAAGCCGACACCGGCAATGATACCAAGCCACACAGCAGTCCGCAGTGTAAACGCAGATGAAGAGAAGCGAGCACGCAGGGCAATCCAGAGAAACAAGGTTACACAGAAAGTCGCGGGGATGTCAACGAGTGCGAAACGCGATTCATTGGTGGCATGTAACATCGATACAGCGAGCAATCCGGCTGCAATTTGACCGACGCGTCTGTTAGAAACGCACTGTCCAAGCGCATAAGTGAACCAGAGTGTCGCAGTAGATAAGAAGGTGTTGATACAACGCGCCAATAGGATGACGCGCGCTTCGGTTAGATGCAAGCCGCAGATCGAGAGCAATTTGCCTATCGCCGCGATGATGTAAAACCATGCGGTTCCTGGCCAGTTGTAGGTCTGTGGAGGGGCAGTGAAATGGATGAGGTTCAGCACATCTTGTGCAATAATTACTTCCCGTGGATCCGGTGCTTCAGGCAGTCCAACATTTACACCGACAACACGCAAACCGAAACCGGCGATAAGAATCGCCAATATAACGAAGTTGCTGGGCACACTAAAAAAGTTCTTCACCGCGAGCAGCAATCTCATTCTGAGTTGATCTTCCACTATACCTTCAAGCTGAGACTTTCGCCCATAACGCCTCAGAGAGCATTTCTCTAACGTTTGCGATCTGTGCTGATGGATGTGCCAGTTCCAATTTTTCAAAGATATTTCGCCACCGCTCTGATTGCTCTGCTTCAACATAAACAGGTATGAACCCTAAATTTAGATAGGTTTTGATGGCAGGAACACGAAAATCGTCGGTGTCCAACATCGAACATTTGAAGTTATTGTCCCGAAAGTAACAGAGGACAGCGAGTGATACCCATTTTCCGAGTTTGTGTCCGGTATGTTCAGCAACAACACCTACCATGTGCACATATCCGACATCCTGTTCATCAACAGATTGCCGCCAAGCGCAGGCAGTTCCAACAGGGACATCACGATGCGTTGCGAAGTAGAATCCATCAGGAACAAATACATCCCTGTTTGTAATTTCATTTTCCGTATCTTGTGCAGTACGTTCTCTACCACCAAACGAGTCACTGATGATACGTGCCCAGTGTACCTCATCCCCTTTGCGATAGGTGCGCATCCCGTAACCTACGGGAAGTTCAAGTTCCGGTAAATCTTCTAAATTGGGACGGACCATCCTAAGTTGTCGCGCCATCTGCCCTCTCCTTCTGGTGTGCAATAGGGTTGCCAGTTAGCTGTGATTATACCATACCTCAAAAATTCATGCAAAAACCTTTACAATATTTCCCAAAAACAGTATAATGGTTTTCAGTTTTCAGTTTTCAGTTTTCAGTTAAGAGGGTTTGTGGGACAGATACAATGAACTGGACTGCCACAAGCAAATTAACTTATAACTACTTGGCACAACTTAACAAGTTTGCGGCGTACTCGCCCAGAACAAACTACCTCCACTTGGAGGACTTTGGAGAAAAATTGTCACCAATAACCGCTTTAACTGACGACTGATAACTGATAACCGATAACTATTAAAAGGTGGGAACAGGTGGAACGAGAAGAAAAAAAAACGCCCAACATTGTGCTTGTCGGTTTCATGGGAACCGGAAAAACCTCCATAGGTAGACGGCTTTCCACGCAACTTCGGATGCGCTATGTGGATACAGACGATGTCATCGAACGTGATAGCCGGCGGCGTATCAGCGATATATTCTCGGAAGACGGAGAACCCACCTTTAGAGAGCTTGAAAGCGAAGCGGTTCGTAAAGTATCAAAACTGGATAACCACATTATCTCCACTGGTGGCGGTGTTGTCTTGAAAGAAACCAATATGGTAGAACTCAGGCGAAACGGTATCATTTTTTGCCTAACAGCGACAGCAGAAGAGATCTATCAACGCGTTCGACATCAATCGCATCGTCCCTTACTTCAGACTCCAGATGCCCTCGCGAAGATCCGTTCTATGCTCGAAGAACGACACCCCTATTATGCAAAAGCCGATTATATGGTGGAAACAACAGGACGCTCGTTCGGAGAGGTTATGGCGTATATCAAACGGGTATTTGCGAAAAGTGTTAGAGACTCAACATGACGAAAACTTTACATGTAGCACTCGAAAATGATAGTTACCCAATTGTTGTAGGAACAGGACTTCTGAACCGAGTTGGAGAACATCTCACACCACATATAAAATCAAATAAAGTGCTTATCGTTACGGATTCGTTTGTTAAAGCGCGGTACGTGCCTGTCGTCCACCAAAGCCTTGTAGATTCGAAGCTTGATGTCAATATAATTGAGGTTCCCGCTGGCGAAGAAAGCAAATCGTTAACACAGTTTTCCCGCATACAGGATAGCTTGGTCGCACATCAACTGGACCGCGGTTCAACGCTTATTGCGCTGGGTGGCGGTGTCATCGGTGACTTAGGCGGTTTTGCGGCATCGGTGTATATGCGTGGTATCCGTTACGTCCAGATCCCAACGACGCTGCAGGCACAGGTTGATGCAAGTGTCGGCGGCAAGACGGCGATTAATCACCCAAAAGGCAAGAACCTGATCGGTGCATTCCATCAACCGAAATTGGTGCTCATCGACGTAGATACTCTCAAAACTTTACCACAACGCGACATTCGTTCAGGACTTATCGAAGTTATCAAGATGGGAGTTATCCGAAATGAATCGTTGTTTAAAATGGTTGAAGAGAACTTAGAGGCTATCCTGAATTTAGAAGATGCTACGCTTATTGAAATGATTTCAAGTGCGTGCCTTAACAAGGCGGAAATCGTAGCGAAAGATGAAAAAGAAAACAACTTACGGATGGTGCTTAACTACGGACATACTTTTGGACACGCACTTGAGGCATTGACACATTACAACAGGTATCGACACGGCGAAGCGGTCTCTATTGGCATGAACTGTGCGGCGCAATTAGCCGTTAATTTGGGGATGTTCTCTGAAACCGATTCCCAACGGCAACGCACACTTTTAAACCGTGCGAAATTGCCGCTCACGTTCCCGCCCGACCTAACGCCAGAAACAATATACGATGCGATGTATTTAGACAAAAAGACACTCGGCGGTAAACTCCGCCTCATCTTGCCGACATGTATTGGAGAAGTTGTCATCCGAAACGATATAGAGGACCAGCACGTTTTAGAAGCCATATCGCAGTGTTTTTAAATAGTTGTCAGTTTTCAGTACGATTTTTCTGCGAAAAATCTTTCAGTCCTCAGTTAAGTAAGAGAAAGACTTGATGAAAACGCAGTGCTGTCGTTTCAAAACGCAGTGCTGTCGTTTCAAAACGCAGTGCTGTCGTTTCAAAACGCAGTGCTGTCGTTTCATCCGACTCTCACTGCGAGGCACTCTTAACTGAGTACTGATAACTGAAAGGCGTACTCGCCGTACTGATAACTACTCTTGAGGAATATAACATTTATGATAAAAACAACTCAATGGATAGTCGTTACTTTGGTTTTGTGCCTAAGCGTTGGCACTGCGTTCAGCCAAGGACTCGCGCCTCCATCAAGCGTTACGGCAATGGATACACCCAACGATGATGGATCCAGTATTACCATTAAATGGGACGCGGCAGCTGAGGGTAGTGGCATCAGCGGCTATCAAATCCTACGACAGATTGCAGGCGGTGATCTTGAAGAAATCGGTGAACTGTTACCCGCCGGAACAACGACTTATGTTGATGCTGCTATTGAAAAAGGCACGGCTTACGCATACATCGTGCGTGCGGTTGGCGAAACAGAGGCAACAGTAGAGTCTGAACAGACTGCCCCAGTTAAAGGGACAGGGGAATGGTTTCACACAGGCAAAATCCCCCTGTTTATTACCATGCTTTTATTTTCTGCAGCAATTGTCTGGAACATCTATAGCGCGCGAAGCGGTAAAGATATATTTGTTCGACGCATCCCTGGGCTTGAGGCGGTAGATGAAGCCATCGGCAGAGCCACCGAAATGGGGCGTTCCATTCTATACAGTACAGGATTGGGTGGTGTCAGCGGTGTCGCTACGATTGCGAGTATGACAATTTTGGGACAGGTCGCCCGGCGGACAGCTGACTATGAGACCCCATTGCGTGTTCCGTGCCGGGATCCAATTGTTCTAAATGTCGTGCGTGAAATGGTAAAAACCGCTTATCTTGAAGAAGGTCGTCCAGATGTCTACAATGAAGACGACATCTTTTTTGTTACGAATAGCCAATTCGCGTACGCTGCGGGTGTAGAAGGTATGATGCTACGTGAGAAACCGGCAGCAATCTTTCTACAAGGGACCTTCTACGCTGAATCTCTCATACTTGCCGAAACTGGTAATTCTGTCGGTGCTATTCAGATCGCTGGAACAGATTCAGAACACCAACTCCCATTTTTTATTGCGGCGTGTGACTACACCTTAATTGGCGAAGAACTTTATGCTGCGAGTGCTTACCTTTCCAGAGAACCGATGTTACTCGGAAGCCTGAGAGGCCAAGATTGGGGCAAGTTTTTTATTTTCGCTGCTATCATATTGGGTGTGGCACTTGAATTATCTGGTATTAGTTGGATCACAACGTTCTTACAGCGGGTAAGTTAGGAGGTTTTATGAAGCGACAAGTCCCTTTAGCGCTCTGCTTTGTTTTTGGGATTGCAATGATCTTCACACGATTCAGCCCGCACTCAGTTTCGCAATGGATTTACGAGGAAGTTATCAGTTGGGTGCTCATTATTGGACCATTTGCGTTAGTGTTAGCAACGGTAACGCTAATTCAGACGCATACAACGCGCATTCGTCGCCGAACAGAACATTGGCAGTACAGTCTCGTTGTGTTTGCGGGGCTTACTATAATGGTCGTGATCGGTATCCGGTTTGGACCACAGGATTCTATATTTGAGTGGTTATACAACAACGTCCAGCTACCGATGGATGCAACAATGTTTTCGCTGCTTGCGTTCTTCATTGCTTCAGCAGCCTATCGTGCTTTCCGCGCTCGAACGTTTGAAGCTTCCCTGTTGCTGCTTACTGCGGTGGTGGTAATGATGGGGAACGTCCCGATGGGCGATTTCATTTGGAACACAATTATGTCTTGGAGTCCTTGGGCGGATAAAGTATCAGAGGCGCGCCAATGGATTTTGGATAACCCAAATCTTTCAGCGAGACGTGGAATTATTCTCGGGGTGAGTTTGGGCGTAATCTCACAGTCTATCCGGATTATATTAGGAATTGAGCGTTCATACTTAGGCGGAGGAGATTAACACATAATGAATATGGATCGACGAATTGTTTTTATCTTGGTTGCGTTAGCGGTTATTATCCCGATGCTGTTATCCGTCAATTTACCTGTCTCAGTATCTGAACCGACGCAGAAGTTTTATGATTATGTTGAAGCTCTTCCTGCCGGGTCAACGATCATGATCGCGTTTGATTATGGGCCCTCCTCTTTAGCCGAACTGAATCCTATGGCAAAAGCGTTGTTGAAACAGTGTTTCGATAAAGACATACGTGTTATCGGCATTACACTGGCTGTAGACGCCCCTACCTTAATAAGTGCCCTTATACAAGAAGTCGCCGCAGAAAAAGAGGCTGTGGAGGGTGAAGATTATGTCTTTTTGGGCTATCGTCCGGGAGAGGTCCAAGTGATTCTTGGCATAGGCACTGACATCGCCAGCGTATATGATACTGATTACAACGGTACGGCTATTAGTGAGATCCCAATGATGCAAAATATTACGAATTATGACCAAATTGATCTTCTGGTTGATTTCGCCTCCAGCGATACGATAGAGTCATGGATCATCTACGCGAACGTGCAGTACAACCAAAAGATCGCCGCTGGGGTGACAGGTGTTATTATCGCACAAATGTTTCCATATTTGCAGACAGGGCAGTTAGTTGGCTTGCTATCTGGAATTTTGGGAGCAGCTGAGTACGAGAACCTCGTAGGTGCCCCTGCAAAGGGGATGCAATGGATAAATGTAGAATCGTTTGTCCATCTGTTGATTGTGGTATTGGTAATCGTTGGCAACATAACTTATTTTATTCATAGGTCACGGGAGGAATAGTTTGATGGATTGGAATTTAATCGGAATTTGGATTGCAGCGTTTCTGACACTCTCCATCTACAGCGTTCTTTATCAAGATAACCCGTTCTATCGCTTTGCCGAACACCTTTTTGTAGGCGTATCCGTTGGGTATGGAATTGTCCTCTCTATCTATCAAGGACTTATCCCGTTTGCTTGGAAACCTTTTGAAGCAGCAGTAACAGGGGAATCATTTATCGGTTTTATCAAACTAATTCCGATCTGTATCGGTCTGCTGTTTTTTGCCCGTTTATCGCCTCGGCACACATGGCTAATCCGCTACCCAATTGCTATTCTTATCGGATTTGGTTCAGGAATTGCGATTCCGAATGTGCTGCGTGCAAACATATTTGAACAGACGCGGGGAACAATTGAACCGTTTGCTGACATTTACGCTGGTACACTCACCGGTTGGGGCATTTTTGAGGCGATCCTTATGGTTGTTGGAGTCGTTTGCACACTTACCTATTTTTTCTTCTCAGTAGAGCATCGGGGTCCCGTCAAATGGCTTTCAAAGGTCGGCATCGCTTTTCTCATGATTGGGTTCGGTTCAGCATTTGGGAATACGGTTATGGGACGTGTCGCGTTACTTATTCAACGGGTTGATTTTTTATTAGGCGATTGGCTCAATATAATCTCTTGACATCTTTTTTAGAAGTTGTCAGTCCGGTTGCTACGCAACCTTGCAGGACTCAGTTAACAACTTGTGTCAGGAACATTTCTTGGGACTTCCACACGAAGCCTCTTTAACTGAATACTGAGTACTGTTAACTATCTTTATTGCATAAAACCTGTAGCCCGTAACGTAGTGGAGGGCGGACTTAAAAAAAGGTGCTAAAGTTCAAACTCACACCATTTAACCGCAAGGAAAAATTAAAAATGAAACTTGGATACAGCACATGGGGAATGCCGACCGTACCGGTAGATACCGCCATCTCCCATTTAGCGGGTCTCGGATACGATGGAATTGAACTGACCATCATTCCGCGCTTTACGACGGAACTCAGCACGCTTGATGCTGCAGAACGGAAACGGATTGCCTCTCTCTTAAAGCAGCATAACTTGGCACTGCCCGCAATCGCGGCACATTCAAGTTTATTGGAAACAGACCCAGATGCACATGCGAAGAATATGTGGCGACTGAAAGGCGGCGTTGATCTCGCAGTCGAACTCGCGCAAGGCAATGAACTCCCTGCAGTTAATACGACCCCCGGCGGCAAACCTGAGGATTGGGACCGAAACAAAGAGCGCCTCGCGGAACGGTTGGGAGAACTCGTTGATTACGGAGCATCGCGCGGTGTTACGATCGCGATGGAACCGCATATCGGTGCAATTATTGATACCCCCGCGAAAGTGCTTGAACTTCTGGAAATCGTCGATTCGCCCTACCTCAAAGTCAACTTCGACATCAGCCATTTTGATATTGTCGGTATGCCGACGGAAGAGACAGTCGCAGCGTTAGCACCCGTTTCAGCACACACGCATGTGAAAGACCAACGCGGTATCGCACCCGATTTTGAATTTCTCATCCCGGGCGAAGGCACTTTCGATTATGTCGGCTATCTTAAAGAGATGCAAACACACGGTTACAATGGATTTATCACTGCTGAGGTGAGTTTTATGGTGCAGGCACGCGCAGATTACGACCCGCTCGCTGCTGCGACCCTCTCTTATCAGACTTTATCAAATGCCTTTACCGAAGCAGGAATAGAACGAGGATAGTAATGGGCAGTCCGAATATCCTTTTATTAATGACAGATCAGCAGCGTTGGGATGCCATGGGTTGCAGCGGCGATTGGGTGCAGACCCCGAATCTGGATCGCATCGCAAGCGAAGGCGTACAATTTACCAACTGTGTCACGACCTCACCCGTCTGTATCCCGACGCGGCTCAGTTTGGCAACAGGTTTGTATCCGCATAACACCGGCGTTTGGAACAATATGAACCACACGATGCCATCAGAAACGCCGACATGGATGCAAGCGATGCGCGGCGCAGGCTACCGAACAAGTCTTTTCGGCAAAACACATCTACATCCACACGGTGGTGACTTGCGCGAGCGCGAAGGATTAATGAATGCTTACGGATTGGACGATGTAAACGAAATCGGCGGACCACGAGCAAGCGCGAAGGTCTTATCGCACATGACGGCGGAGTGGGAGGAAAAAGGATTATGGGATGCTTACCAAGCCGATTATCGTGAACGGTTTAGCACAAAACCTTACCTTGTGCGTCCATCACCGTTAGGACTTGAAAACTATGCCGATGTGTACGTCGGGCAACAGGCAAAGCAGTACCTTCAGAACTACGATCGGCAAGAACCTTGGTGCTGTTGGGTTAGTTTTGGGGGACCGCATGAGCCGTGGGATACACCCGAACCTTACGCCAGTATGTACGATCCGGAAGAGATGCCGTCAGCAGTCCCGTGTCCACCCGCAGGAGAACGTCCACGCGGACACTTAGATCAAGTGATGCAGCGGATGAATCCAGCCTTTGAACCGGGTGAAATCGGTAGACTCCGTGCAAATTATGCAGGCAACGTCACGCTTATTGATGCACAGATTGGTGAGATCCTTGACACAATTGCGGCACGCGGTGAACTCGAACACACAATCATCGTGCATACCTCTGACCACGGTGAGATGAACGGCGATTATGGTCTCATCTACAAGAGCAACTTCCTCAACGGTGCGGTTCGGATACCGCTACTCGTGCGAACGCCAGACAACGCAAACGCGGGGAGCACCTGTGACAGCCCAACGGAATGGATTGATATCGGTCCAACGCTTGTTGAAATGGCGGGGGGTGAACTCGAGCATCGTCAATTCGGAAAATCGTTGTGTCCGGTGCTAACCGACCCAGAAACGACGCATCGTGATTTTGCGATTTCCGAAATACAAGGCGAGATTATGTTGCTTAATCAACAATGGAAGGCTGCGCTTAACAAAGACGGTGAAGTCTATCTGTTGTTTGACGTGCAAAACGATCCAAATGAGACGAATAATCTCGCTGGCAAACCTGAAGTTTCGGACGTTGAAACGGCGTTGCGTCTGCAAATTTTAGAAAGACTTATGCAGACGCAACTCGGAAAACCGTTTCGACAATAAATGGAATACCCTAACTGGATTGTTCCTGTTGCTTGAGTCGTTCTGCGGTCCGCACGAGTGCTAACAATTCCTCGCTGCGCTTCTCGGCTCGCGCCTCATCTTTCGCAACGACCTCTGGATGCTGTTTCAAGATGCTTTTAAGCGTCTGTCGGACGGTTTTCAGACAACCGTTTTTCACCCAGAAACTTTCCCTTAGGATTTCAGCGAACTGCGCGACAGTCGCAGCGAATTGGAGACCTTGCGAGGCATCCTCAAATTTGGCTTTAAAGTTTTCAACAAGGAATTTTTCACTGACTTCCGTTACTTCTTGCGTGTCGGGATCCTCATAGCGGATAGAGACTTTCGCGAGCTTACCACTGTTAACACCTCTTTCGAGCTTGACTTCATAGAGCGCAGTGACACTGTGTCCGGACCCGATCTCGCCGGCATCCGCATCGTCGTTACGGAAATCCTCATGCTTCATCTGTCGGCTTTCATAACCGATCAACCGAAACTGCCTCACGGTATCTGGGTTGAACTTAACTTGGACTTTCGCATCCTTCGCGATCGTCTGCAGCGTGCCAGTGAGATTCTCGACGAAGATACGGCGCGCCTCGTTAAGGGTGTCAACATAGGCGTAATTTCCGTTGCCTTTCTTCGCGAGTTCCTCCATGAGCGGATCGTTGTAATTCCCCATCCCGAAACCGACTGTAGTTAAGAAGATGTCATCGTTATCAACATAGTTGCGAATCTGCTTGAGAAGCACATCCGAAGCGGTTTGACCAGCATTCGCGACACCATCAGAACAGAGAATTACGCGGTTGATGCAATCGGTCTCTGTATTCTTGCGAGCCAGTTCATACCCCGTGTGAAGACCATCTTCAAGGTTCGTCACACCTTCTGGACACAGAGAATCAATCCTCTCCAAGATGTGTTCCCGATTCACGACGCTGGTATGCGGTAGTACCACCCGCGCATCGGTACCGTAGACGACAATACCGATCTTATCAGCAGGACGGAGTTGCTTCACTAAAAGCCGCAATGCCTTTTTTACCAGCTCCAACCGACTTTCCATACCCATTGAACCGGAGACATCGATTACAAACGTGAGTATGGCATCCTTGCGATCAGTGTCCGGAACGACGCGCCCTTGAATACCAATGCGTAGTAGTTGACGGCGTTTGCCTTCACCAAACTTTGATGGCGCGCCTTCAAGATGTAATGCGAAAGCGGTATCCGTTGGCGGTGTATAGTCGTAATCAAAAGCGTTGATGAATTCCTCAACCCGCACGGCTTCTGTCGGCGGCAAATTGCCGTCTTGGAGATAACGACGCATCACGGAATAGGCGGCACTATCGGCATCCATACCGAATGTTGAGAGGTTGTCGTCCTCTGGATCAATAAACGGGTTCGTGCCGTGTCCTTTAAAGAAAACATCGTGGTAAGCCGCTCCATTCGGCGGGTTTAATGGTGCTGACAATGGAACAAGTGCACTAAACGTAGGTGCCTCTCTGAGTTGCGCGGGCCGCTTCCGTTTGGAGACCTGGTTGAACATAAGCCTTGGAGACTTTAATGGAGGCGTGTCATCCATTACAACGTCACACAAAACCGGCATTTCTTCATTGATAGCATTACTCATAACTGCATAACGACAGACGAAATCCGAATCTAACTCGACATCAGCGGCATAGTAAGCCACGTTCGCGCTTGCATAGTTTTGCACAATCGTAACGTCGTGTGATGGGGACTCAATGTCTCCAAGTGCATCTTCACCCTCAATGTCTATTGACATCAAGAAACTTCCGACAGGCTGATTGGTCCGCAAATGATGTGTGTACACCAAACTTTCGTCGGTTTTCTCAACACGCTCAGCATACCTAATTTGAACGCGACATTCACTATTATCAGGAATCGGTGGGATCTCTACTTTCAAAGCGGAAGTGCCGATTGCCTGTAGCATTTGTAAGTCCTGCGCTTGGAGAACGCGCGTGTAGAACTCGGTTAACTTCTGTCCGTTCAGCAACTGTAGTTCCGTGAGATTGCCATCAATGCGAATCTCGGTATTTTTTTGTTTCGCGCCATCCGGCAGTGGAAAAAGAAAAAGACCACCGACAGGGACGTTATTTGGGTTGCTGAAAACGAGATCTACCTCTGTTGTTGCTAACCGATCATCATCAATTGAGACGTTAACATAATAACGCTCAACGATCAGTTTTTGAAAATTAGCTACCTGCGTCTCTGAAGGAACAAGCAGACTTCTCGCGAGTGTGTAGAATTCCAATTGTGTCATGGAATATCTCCTTTTTATTTTTTTAAGTGTTGGATTACTTGATACGTGAAAGTATAGGTGATTCAGGCACGTTTGGTCGGAGTTGTGCCTTCAACGCGCGAATGCGATAAGAGGGCGCGTTTTTTTAACGTCTATACGGTTAATAAGACGTTGAATATTATGGTGGGTTTAGATATGCGATATTTTATTTTTACTTCAAACAAATTTGAGGACAAAGCGATTTCGCGTCGCGAAATGGGAGCACCGAAATCGCTCTGTTACAAACAGCCTATCCTTCTCTTTTCTCCTTAAGATGTTGCGCTTTACGGACAAGGCTGAGCAGTTCTTCGTTCCTTAAACCGTGTTCCGGAGTTTTCGCTTCAAGATGCGGTAAGATACCTTCAAGCGTCTGGCGGACATTCTTTAAAGATCCTTTTTGTGCCCAAAAGCTGCCGCGTAGGATTTCAGCGAACTCGGCGACAGAGGCGGCAAGTTGGAACGTCGGAGTTGCCTCTTCAAATGTCTTCTTCAAAGCATCTGTGGCTATAGATTCGTTCACTTCCGTCACGTGTCCTGTATCTGGGTCTTCATGTCGGATAAAAACCGTCGCGAGTTGACCGACTGCATTATTGTGGAGTTTAATTTCATAGATCGCAGTGACACTATGGCCGGCACCGACTTCGCCAGCGTCTACAGTGTCATTACGAAAATCCTCATGTGCGAGTCCTCGGTTTTCGTATCCGACCAATCGAAACCTACTGACAGTTTCGGGGTTAAACTCGACCTGTATTTTGGCATCCTTCGCGATGACTTGTAGTGTGCCTGTCAGGTTTTCCACAAAGATCCGTTTCGCTTCCCTGAGCGTATCAACATAAGCATAACTACCGTTGCCGTTGTTTGCGAGCTGCTCCATGAGGACATCGTTGTAATTGCCCATCCCGAAGCCGACGGTTGTTAGTGTTATACCTTCTTTGACATAAGTGCGAATTTTTTCGAGAATTGCATCGGATCCGGTTTGGCCGACGTTCGCAACGCCATCTGAGCAGAGGATTACACGGTTAATATAATCGGATTTTGCATTCTGGGTTGCAAGTTCATATCCCATCCGCAGTCCAGCCTCAGCATTCGTCGCATCTTCTGGGGCGAGCGCGCGGATTGCGGTCAAGATATACTCCCGATTTACAATGCTGGTATGTGGCAGGACGACCCGTGCGTTTGAACCGTAGACGACGATACCGACCTTGTCGCTCGGACGGAGTTGTTCAAGCAAGAGTGTCAGTGCCTGTTTCACCAATCCCAATCTGTTTTCCCGCCCCATTGAGCCGGAAACATCAACCACGAAAGTGAGTATCGCGTCTTTCCTATCAGTGTCTGGAATCACGCGCCCTTGAATACCAATGCGTAGCAATTGGAGCCGTTTGCCTTCACCAAACTTTGAAGGCGCGCCCTCAAGGTGAATGGCGAACGCATCGTCTGTTGGCGGTGCGTAATCGTAATCCAAGGCGTTCACAAACTCTTCGACGCGTATCGCTTCTGATGGTGGCAGATAACCATCTTGAAGGTAACGCCGCATGACCGCATACGCAGCGGTATCTACATCCATACCAAATGTTGAAAACGCATCATCTTCTGTATCAATGAACGGGTTGGTGCCAGCGTCTTTGAAGTAGACATCATCATAAGCCGCACCGTTCGGTGGGTTCAATATTTGGGGTTGAAGCCCTTTGGCATTATGCGGATTTCTGCCTGTAACGGCAACTGCCGTAGCGGCTTCACCTCTCACTGGTTGGCGTAGTGGTGCCTCAACATTACCGAGCACTATGTACTCAGTGTCCATTTCAAACCGACCGTGTGCTGCACCAACGTTCTGAACCGGTGCTAAACCGGGTGGTCGTTTAAACATAACCTCTTTAGTGATTGCTGCACTTTCCGGTGTGTTAATACGAACGCGATTGTTTGATAAATCAGGGACCGGTAAACTTTCCGGCGTGCTCATGCTGGTGTTAGATAGGTCTGCGGATGGAGCGTTCTTCAGTGCCTCCGTCGTGCTCCTGACATCAAGGGTTGTTAATGTCTCTGCCTGATGGCGCAGTGGAAAAGTTCGATCTCGTCCATGAAGGTCCTTATCATTCACAGAATCGAAAACTGGTTTACGCACGGACGGTTTCGGTGGTTCTTGAGCTCGAAACAAAACGACTTCTTCTCCTAAATCAAAATAATCAAGATGCGTTTCGGATAGATGGTAGCTTGCCCCCATTAAATCAAGCCCAGCGATGAATATAACAGTAATGTGACACACGACTGAGACAACAAGTGCACTTAAAAGTCTTTTGATACGCATTGTCTTATACCTCCAAAAGTCTGCATAACGGATTAAAAGTCCTACTACACTTCACAACTTTTATACAGTATAAGCAATTTGCGTGCCATTCTCCGAGATGACCAATATGAACGAATTTTCAAGAGATCCGGCGGTAAACTGCACAAAATCGTGCAAACCGATTCGGACACTGCACAAAATGGGACAGAGCGGCGGGAGATAAATAGGTATGCGCGAGCGAACCTAAAAATGGAAAGTGGGCGGATACTGCAGTCCGCCCGTGCAAAGCGTCAGTAGATTAGGCTCTGCCGTAGACAGGTATCGCAGCACCGTTGATAATGGTCGCGTCGTCGGAAGAGAGGAAACAGATGACTTTGGCAACATCAGCAGGGGCGACCCATCGGTCATGCTCTTCGTCTGGCATGGCTTCTCGGTTAGCAGGGGTATCCATAATGCTCGGCATAATAGCGTTGACATTTACGCCCGAATCCATCACCTCGGCAGCCAACGATTCTGTCAAGGTCCGGACACCACCTTTAGAGACACAATAGGCACTCAGCCCCGCTTCACCTTTCAAACCAGCACGCGCGGAAACGTTAATAATCTTCCCGTAACTTTGCGCTGTCATGTGTGGAATTGTTGTTTTGCAGCAGAGGAACACCGATTTGAGGTTGAGGTTCATCATGAAATCCCATCTATCCTCTCCGAGTTCCGCCGCTGGAATCCCGCCGACAAATCCACCGACAATGTTCACCAAGACATCCAACGAACCAAATTTGGATAGGAATTCCGCAATAGTCTTTTGAACCTCCGCTTCCTCGGTAACATTTGCGAAGAGGAAGGTAACATCTTCAGTGAGTTCAGGGTTGTATTGTTTGAAGCGTTCGACCTCTTCTTCAAAGAGATAGGTAACAGCAACGGTATCGCCTTGCGCGAGGTAGGCTTTGGTGACGGCGCTGCCTAATATACCGGTGCCGCCAGTGATGAGGACGTTTCGTTTTGATTTTGCCATTTTTAAATTTCTCCGTTTTGTTTAGTGGTTATGCATATAGTTCTGAAAGAAACATTTCTTACGTAACCCCGATGCCGGGGTATTCTGGTAGGATGAGTTTACCGTTATCAAGAGTTACACCAGTGTAAGGGTCGTTTGTGATGAGTAGATTGCCGTCCAGATCAGCATAATCTACAAGCGGTGTTAGGTGCGCAGCAGCAGTGATACCCAGGGAACTCTCTATCATACAGCCGATCATAACAAGCAATCCGTGGGCGCGAGCGACATGTATCACTCGGTGTGCTTCAAGCAGTCCGCCACACTTGACGAGTTTGACGTTGATGCCGTCAACGCATTCAGCAAGTACCGGAATATCACTTGCGCGCTTGACGCTTTCATCGGCAATGATCGGTAATTC
>JAGFCB010000305.1 GCA_022394775.1 Candidatus Poribacteria bacterium | reverse complement strand
GAGTTCAGGGTCCTCATAGTTCTCACGGATCGCCGCAACGATATACCCCGCACGATTCTTCACACTCGCCGCATCCACTGACATCTCTATCTTCTCCGAGATGTAGCACAGAAAATCCGGATACGTGCCGGGAGATGGCACCTTTTCAGGATTCACGAAGTCCCAGTCCTGCTCCGCAATCCGCAGTGCCACTTTCCTATCAATCCCCGCTTGCACGAGTTCCACAGCAATAGGAGGGAAGGCCTCTATATCCGGGAACACCGACTCCTGAACGGGCAATTGCTTCACCCGGGTGATACGGAACTTCAGTTCACCGATCCGCCGTCCGGTCCGTTTCTGCTCGACTTCAACGTGATAGTCCGTCAAACCATTGATCTCCTTGATAGCAGGTTTGATGACAGACCGGTTAAATTCACTGAATAGAGGGTAGTCGTCTTTCCCAAGACCGAGTAACTCCTTGAAGTTTTCAATGGAGATGAACGGTGTCTCGCCTTGGTCCCGATCCGCATCGAAGTAGTCGAAACAGACCTCCCACAGAACAAGGGCGTATTGACTCCTGAAGCGGTTTTGCAGGCGAAGGTTCAATTTGGCATAAATGCGCGGATTGTGAAGTTTCAGGCGGAGGTGGGGTGCGAACCCGTAGGTACAGATGCCGTCTTTTATATTCGCTGAGGCAAGTAGGACCGCAACACCCCACTCTTCCTCTTTGTCCTTTTCGAGCAAATTCCATTTTACTTTGTAATCAACAAGTGCCTCTAATATTTCCTCCAAGTAACTCTCGTTCTTGCTGTTAAAACCTAACTTCGCCGCTAACTCAGCAACGCTGACCCGATAAATGTCTGTATTCGGTAACTCGTCATAGGCATTTGCGAGCAGGACGTTCCATGCCCGCCGCTGCAACAACGTCATCTTGCTCTGAATCTGAATCGCTGGACTCGCCTTGATGAGTTCGTTTCTTTTCGCTAAGTTCATGAGATACCCCCCGATTGTAGACCGATGTCCGTTCATGGCTGACGGTGATAGCACCCACAACCTAAAGGTTGGGGCTTCGGTTTCATAGCAACTGCGGTTTTCTCTAAGAGTGCACCGTCTAACTGTCGCTCCACCCGCAGGCATTTCCCGGATACTCTGAAATAGGTGAGCATCAGGCACATCGTCAAGGGACGGCTATCCCTGCCCGCAATATGTTTATCGCAGCGTTGATGTCCCTATCGTGGTGTGAACCACAGTCAGGACACGTC
>JAGFCB010000160.1 GCA_022394775.1 Candidatus Poribacteria bacterium | reverse complement strand
AAGAGACACGGCGTTTACTCACAGAGAAAGTGATAAAATACGATGACGGCGGTCAGCAGTTTATCCCCGTCGACTTTGACGCTTACCAGGAGCTGAAAGAAAAGGGAATACCGAGCGTTCACCCACAGCACCTACAAACAAACGCCGTCGGCGAACAGGTACGTGTACCCCACGCACCCACACACGCGCTTCTCGCCGGTGTTGCCGTTGAGGACTTGACACCCGTTTGGCAACCCGGCGCGACACCCATCGAACTCATCCGCATCTTCCTTGACAGCATCGGCAACGCCGAAAACGCACCCATCCACCGCAGGGGTTCAGCGGGGGAATCCCCCGTCGCAAGACTCACCTTTTCTATACCGCCACAAGCACCCGTCGGTATACTGCCACATATTGCGATGTTATCCGCAACGACCGACACAGAGGATGTCCAACGTGCTTTTCACGGACAGGAGGTAACCTTTTCCGAACATACAGGCGGGCAATTGGAATGGGCGGACGGCGCGCAGGTCTACCAGTATCAAGACGCACGGCTCACCGCCGCATCGGTATTTGACTATCCAAAGGACGCTGACGGTAAGCGGAAACGCCAAGAAGCCCCGATCGGGTTGACACCCACCGCTGAGAAACGACTGCAAAAACTCAACACCTGGGCAAAAGCGACTGACGGGCGAACCGCCTTCATCTCTTACAAAGAATTCACACAACAGTTCCGCGAAGTGGTCAACGGCTTTGACATCGTGACGCATTTTGATAAGGTCGCAGGACTGAACTTTGACAATCTAAAGTTTCTTGTCGTCTTTGGATACCCGAAAGTCAAGCACGAAGTCGTCATGGCGCAAGCACGCAAGCAATACGCATCCGACTGCGAACCGCTACCATCAGGCACTTACGAGGCGCTCACCGAGACAGCAGAATACGACGAGAACGGTATCACCAGCACAGAGTGCCGATACAAAGATCCCCGCCTGGAGAAGATACGCCACCAACTCGCCACCGAAAAACTTCAACAGGCAATCGGACGCGCACGCCTCCCCCTCTGGACGGATACAACGACGCTTATTTTCACCAATGCACCGATCCCCAGTGTCACCGAACGAAGCCAGCTTTTCACGGCACGCACTTTTGAAATTGCTAACACCCCCGCAGAACTACCAAACGCAATGGCGCGTATCAAGGCGGCAGAGGACTCCGGAGATGTCAAGGCATTGATGGAAATAAAAGATGTTTCACAACGCCAGGCGTATAATCTCACAGCAAAGGCCCGCAACCAGAGAAAAAACGACCGCAACAAACGAATTCTTGAACTGCACACCGAAGGCAAAAGCCAGCGCGAAATTGAAAAACAGATGAAATCCGAAGGGTATGAAAAAGCATCGCGGAAGGTTATTAGGGGGGTGGTGCAAAATTGCAATCACCAATTAGTATATACTAATTGGCCAGTGCAAAAATGCACCACCCCCTCCGATGTAGGTGTCCCGTGTGTTGACAGCGAAACACAAGAAAATCACACCGATGCAGAGAAACCCGTCCCGCGCACCGAATATGCAAAGTTAAGTGAGGACGACGCACGCGCAGAACGCCAAAACTGTGAGGCTCGTTTTGACTCTAACGCTGCTGCGTCCCTTCGCCCCTTTTTCAAGCGAAACGGTTGGGAAGTCGTGCGGTGCGGTGGCACTTGACGGAAAAGAGAGAGATGGCACTGGGACATCACATCACACCTTTAGGCATGAGTCGTTGCGTGCGAAGTGCCTGACCCAATAGTTTTACGAAACATGCTGGACATTTATTGTGTATTTTTATAGAATCTGTTTGACGTGGATTCTCGGCTTTAAAAGCACACCTGCTCTAAAGCGATTCTCACGTCAGAACAGCGTCCTCTTTTAGAGGGGCGCCGCCGGTGTGTTCGAGCCCCCGATCGACGCGTCGCACTGCCAGAAGTCGCGTATGACAGCGCGGGGTTCTATCAGAGCAGCGGACACGAATTGTGTGAGATTATAGAGAAAGGAGTCGACGGATGTTCTCATGCCTCACTTTACGGGCGTTATGTCTTGTGATCCTCGCGTGTTGTGGTGTGGGTCTCTCTCACCGACAGGCACACCCCAAGGCGATACCCCAGGCACAGGAGACCGACACTCAGACGCAAAGTGTTGCACGGTCCTCGGGAACGTGGAGAGATGAACCCAACGCCGACTTCTACCAAACCATTATCAAGAACAACCTCTTTGCGCCGCTCGGCACGGATTTGAACCCGAAACCCGTCCCTGGGGCAAATCTAACGCTTGTGGCGACGGTTGTCTCAGAAGATGCGTTGCGTTCGACGGCGTTGATCCAAAACCAGACGACGGGCAGACATCATGTGCTGGGTATCGGTGGCGTGATTGGAGATTTCACGCTCATGAGGATTCAACCCAAGCAGGTCACCCTCGATCATCACGGGAATCCGCCCGTCGAATTACACCTGCCTGAAAACGTGTTCCTCAATCCAAAAAGGAGATAAAACGCATGTTAAATCGACTTTTCTCTGACACCCGTCTCTTCGGTGCGATCGTCTGCGGGATCGTCTTCATCGCGGCTGGACTGCTGTATTTGCAAATCGTCAAAAACGATGCCGCACGCGACGTCCAACGCACCCAAGAACGCCTCCAACAGCGGGAGAACCCGTCTCCGGCGGAACCCGAACCCCAAACCGCACCCCCGAAACCGCCACCTCCAGGAGAGACCGCTGAGTCCGGACACTGGCACGGCGATCAATGGCACACTGGACAGCACGATTCGCCCGCCGAAGGCCAGCGGATTTCACAAGAACCTTTCGCAGATACCCAAGTGCAGGATGTACCGGTTATCGCACAGCAAGCAAACGGGCAGATCGTAGCACCGACGCAGGAGGCATCCCCACGCACTCAGGAGACGGGTAAAGCGGTTTACGCCCCCGGTAGTTTTGGCGAGTGGCTTAAAAAAGACATGGAGCTAAGTGCCAAAGAATTCCAACTGATCAAGAAGTTGGCGGACGTCCTGCCAGATACAGCAGAGGGGTGGGAGCACCTCCGGGCTGACGATCAGCTCAATAGAGAAGTGAAGCGCAAACTTGACGAGATAGAGGTCGAACTTGGCGAGGCAGTCAGAGAGTATAACGCGCACCAAAAGAAAACCCCTGTTGGTCCATAATTCAGGCGATACCCTTCAGAGGAGTTCGGAGAGATGAAAGATAGAAGAAAAATGTATCGAGATATTTGGCCACAGTACGCGCCAGAGTACATGCCAAAAACGACTTTAGTGTTTTCCGCGTTTGTTTTGATAATAGGTGTTCTGTTTTTTGGGTATCGGTATTATGTAATGAACTGGCAGCCTCAAGAACCTCTCATCAAGATCAAGCCCCCAGTGCAGGGCACCCCTGTCGGCACACCGAAAGTCAACGCACAGATCGGAGCGCCAGCCGCGCAGGACGGTGAGATAAAGCTTTTCTCCAAAGGTACGCCGGAGGCTCGCGAAGCGATAAAAACATGGCAGGCATGGGAGAAGAAAGCCGAGGAAATACGTGCTAAAATATCGCAAGCGTCTCAGGAATTCTTTGATGCGTTACCAGAGACAGAAGAAGAAATAGAACGCTACAAAACTGACAAAGAATGGCAATGTAGAGTCCGTGAGATAAGAGAAAAAAGGAATGAGATATATAGGATGAAGCGAGAACACGAGGAAAAAAGACCCCCTTTTCCTCGTATTCAATGAATCACTGATTTCTTCATTAACAGAACGTTGAGATTTCGCAACACACTCAAAAAGGAGCATACACATGCAAAAGAAATTTTGGATACCCATTCTGATCGTCTTACTTGCCATAATAGGCTGTGGTCTATTTTATAATCAAAAGACCGCAAATCAAGA
>JAGFCB010000125.1 GCA_022394775.1 Candidatus Poribacteria bacterium | reverse complement strand
CTCCGTGGTAATGTCACAGCGACTGGTAAACTCACAACGACATGGGGTGCATTAAAAGCGTTGCAATAAGCAACAACTCGGTTATTCAGGGAGAAGTCTATAACCGAACTAACCTAACCGAAAAGTGGTGGATTCCCTGTCCACCGCTTTCTATTTTTTAAGAGTTTTCAGTTGCCAGTTACCAGTTAAGAGATTATCTGTGGCAGTTATCTATTCTGTCGAGTACCGAAAGCGCAGCGTACTGACAACTGATAACTCACAACAAAATTTCATAGCAAATTTCATAGCAGCCTTTAACAAGCCTGCTACCAAAACCGTCCAAAACCCAGTCATACTTTAGGTTTACAACATTTCATAAAATTCACAGTTTCTCGGGTTTGCTATGAAAACTATGAAATCTTACACCATTTTCGGCATCCCAATGTATCCCATACAACTGCTTTCAAGGTTCTGGTAATGTTAGCGATCCTTCACCGGATTTTGGAGGACGCTCTTAACAGATGCCGCACCTACGGCACTGAAGACAAAGAAACACAAAACAAACCCAGACGACGCGGAAACCTTGAAGAATTCAAAAACCTCTTGAATCCCGTAGGGTTTATTTCCTTGGGGTCTTTGATAGGGTGTTTCTGCGGATTTCTTCAATATCTCTGTAGAAAAACGAAACCTCACAGACCTAAGCCCCGGAGGGGCGATATCTGTAGAGATCTACAGCCAAAAATTAACGAAAAAATCCCTAAATTGACCCTATGGTTCGGTTAGGAAACCACACTATAAGTGTCAATTTTAGAAATAACGCAAGTTGCTACTAACGAGTTTTTAAACATTTGAAGAAGATGTTTCAGGTGTTTCTTTACCCCGTAGAGGTGAGGAAAATACTTGAAACGTTATTTGAAAAAAATAAACGCATCACACCGGTAGGTTATGGACGGTTTTAGGTCAATCTGTCTTGATTCCGACGACCACGTTCTCAGAGGATACGTCCTCGGGTATAACAACAAAGATTTTTCCAGATAGCGGATTCTCACCCTGTTCTTTGAGGTACTTCACTATTTCATTTGCGTCAAGGAGGATAGCGCCATCTGCGGTGGCTTCAGGTAGCGGTGTGTATTCGGATCCAAATTTGCGGATCCATTTGAAGATAGTGCTGGGTGCCACTGAAAATGTCCGTGCTATATCGCTGATAGAGACCCCACGGCAGTACAAGAAAACGGCTAAAGCGCGTTGCCATGGGGGCCTTCCGCGGGTCGTCTGACGTGTAAACTGAAAGCCGCAGGCTTTACATTTGTAGCGTTGGCTACCTCGGGCTTTCCCATTTTTGACGGCATCTTTGCGTTTACAACGTGGACAGTTCATAGCAGCACCCTCCTTTTTGGAAATCTGATGAGCAAAGTATAGCACAAAAGCGTTGCCGGTGCAATAACTTCCAGTTTGTAACTCTGCCTCTTTCGTACCACAAACTTCCAGTTTGTGACTCAGGAAAATACAGAGACCCTTGAAAAATCAACGCACACGCAACACGAATTGTCCAAACTATAGTATAAGAGATTCGCGTAAATTTTCCCTTGATAATTTTTCAATGCATAATATATTATATGTTTAGGCGAAATTTGTAAACCGAAGTCAGATTCCAAAGCAGGACGATTTATGGTGAATTAGAAAAATATATTGACCTCTACAAGTGACCCAATTCCCCCCTGATAAGGGGGGTTAGGGGGTTTGTGCTTACAGAAGATGCAAAAGTCATTCTCAAATCTACCATAAATAGCCCTGGATTCCAAAGATAGGATTGTAGGTTTGATCAGAACTTTCGGAGGAGCATATTGTGCTCGCGGCGCGTCCAGCGCGTAAAGGAGAAGACGATTATGGCAGGGAAACTGAAAGTTGCAGCAGTTGGGTGCGGCGGCATAGGGCTTCGACATCAACTCGGCTATATCCAGCATCCGGGGGCGGAATTGGTAGCAGTGTGTGATATAGATACAGCGAAAGCGCAAGCACGTGCCGAAGAACTCGGTATCGGCAAGTGGTATCCCTCCATCAAAGAGATGCTGGACCACGAGGAATGCGATCTGGTAGATGTGGTAACCGCTGACCATCTGCACTTTGAACCCGTGATGGAATGTCTGGAAGCGGGTAAACACGTTATCTCCGAGAAACCCCTATCGCTTTACATTGACGAAGCAGAACAGATGGTCACCAAGGCTGAAGAGAAGGGTGTTCACCTCGCTATTGATTATAATCGCCGCTTCGCGCCAGGATACGTCCAAGCCCGGAAATGGTTCGATACCGGCGCGATCGGACAGACGTACTATTTAGATATGAAATTATCTCAAGGGGGTCCCGCTTCGACATGGAAGGGAGAATATTACCTGCTGTACGAGCTGGAAACGCACGCCATTGATCTGCTCCGATGGTTCGGTGGCGAAGTCGTCGCTGTTTGTGCGCAGATGGCGAAACCGAGGGTACACGAAGCGCGCGAAGGCGAGGATGCATGTTATACGAGCATGGCTATCTCGTTCCGTTATGAGACGGAAGTCGTCGCGACCCTGTTAGCGAGCTGGGATAGCGATTTCATCCATCCGATTGAACATCTTGAAATTTGTGGTTCCGATGGCGAAATCGTTGTCGATAATGT
Organism: Candidatus Poribacteria bacterium; assembly: GCA_022394775.1. Classification (GTDB taxonomy): domain Bacteria; phylum Poribacteria; class WGA-4E; order WGA-4E; family WGA-3G; genus WGA-3G. Next base: position 26,783 of record JAGFCB010000125.1, on the reverse strand, counting down.
GCTTACACGTGCGACCTTGATGAAACGCGACAACCAGATCGTGGAAGAATACCGTCCGTCGATTTTCAGAGACGAACAACTCGCTTTTAACGGGACATTCGCGCTACGGATGGCAGCACTTGTCGATGATCTGCTCGCCGATCGGGCACCCGTCCCCACAGGCAGAGACGGTTTGCAAGCGTTACGCATTACTGAAGCGATTGTAGAATCGTGGAAGGAAAAACGGGAGGTTTCGGTTAAGCTCGATTAACATTGAAATCAAATATGTAAACCATCTCCGACGCAAATCGTTTTTATAACGCAGCCCCTCTTGCAGGCGGGGTTTCAAACCCCGCCTGCAGGGTGTAATACATAGTGATCAGAAAAAAATGCGTAAGTCCTGTATGTATTAGGAGGAACAAAATTATGAAACGACATCTGTTTTTTCTCGGAAGCGTTCGCCAAGCCTTACCGGGTGGTGCCTCATATTCGACTGTTTGTGCTTGTGTCGCATCGTTTGTTTTTGCGTTTATGGCAATAAGTTGTGGTCCCCCGCCACAAGGACAGTACCATGTACCCGAGTCAGCAATCGCTGCGGCTGAAAAGACGACCAAACCGCCATCCATGCAAAACAGCGACGCGAGTCTACCACAATCGGCTACCATTCAGCTGCAAAAGATGGCTTATGTCAGAAACGCGTTCAAAGAAACACCACGCACTCAGAGCAGGAGCGGACTTGCGGACTTTCACGCGAGGACGCGTGGGACAGTGCAGCATAGTGCTATCATCGACAACTGTTCGCTTGATGTTTTAAAGGCGTTTGTTGCGAAGGGCTGGGCACCTATCGTGATGATCCAATTCCAAGGGCGCGCGCCAGAAATCTTGCCGATATCCGATTACAACGATCAATTGAGTGAAGTGCACCTTCAACATCCGGGCAGTTCCACCAGACGCCGAATGAGTTACAAAGATTTTGAGGCATCTTGGCAGAAGAGCTCTCGGAATAAATGCGTTTTAATCACGCCACAGCAGCTCACGGAGATAGATATTCAGAAGGTATTAGGTAGATACTTGCCGAAAGAAAAGTTCCAACAGGTTAGCGTGCAAAGTCGTTAAGAAAAAGCCCATCCGAACCGTAAGATGGAAATCATTGAACAAAGGAAAAAAATTTGAAAGCACTTCCGTTTACCGCCGTCACGATTAATGACAGGTTTTGGGCACCACGCCAAAAAACGAATTCAGAGGCAACAATCCCACATGAACTCACGCAGTGCCGAACAACTGGCAGGATTGATAATTTCGCGAAAGCCGCTGGTTTGATGTCCGGTGACTTTGAAGGTATTTTCTTCAATGACTCGGATGTTCATAAATGGGTGGAGGCGGCATCATATACGCTCTGGACGCATCCGAACCCACAATGGGAACCGGAATTGGACGAAGTTATCGCAAAGATCGCCGCGTGCCAACAACCTGATGGTTATCTGAACTCCTATTTCACGCTGGTTGAACCGACAAAGCGGTGGCAGAATCTCGGTATGATGCACGAGCTGTATTGCGCCGGTCACCTCTTTGAAGCCGGTGTCGCACACTATCAAGCCACAGGCAAACAGAACCTTTTAGATGTTGCGTGTCGGTTCGCGGACCTGATTGATAAGACCTTTGGCGCGGGTAAACGCGATGGGCTGCCAGGACATCAAGGGATTGAACTCGCACTCGTGAAACTGGCGCGCGTGACAGGTGAGGTACGGTACATGTCGCTGGCGGAATATTTTGTCACGCGGCGTGGACACTCATCCTCAGTTTTTGAAAAAGAGTTAGAGAACCCCGACCTTCCGGGTGGACTCGGTGCCTATCAGCACCATTTCACGCGCGACGGAAAATATGAAGGGCATTACGCACAGGCACACCTACCGATACAAGAACAGACAGAGTGTGTCGGACACGCCGTGCGTGCGATGTATCTCTATAGCGGTGCCGCCGAAATCGCTTATGAAACCGGTGATACGGCTATCACCAACGCACTCGAAGCCCTCTGGCGGAACGTCGGGAAACGTTTATATATCACCGGTGGCGTGGGTCCGTCTGGTCACAATGAAGGCTTCACGGAAGACTACGAACTGCCGAATTTCTCTGCTTATGCGGAGACATGCGCTTCCATTGGACTGATATTCTGGGCGCATCGGATGTTCTTGTTGCGGAGGGAATCCCGTTTTGTGGATGTATTGGAGACAGCACTTTACAACGGCGCGCTTTCTGGGATCTCGCTCGATGGCACGGGTTTTTTCTATCAGAACCCGTTAGCGAGTCACGGGGATCGGCATCGGCACGAGTGGTTTGGATGTGCCTGCTGCCCACCGAATATCGCCCGACTTCTCGCCTCTGTTGGACAATACATCTATGCCGAATCGGACGAAGGTCTCTGGGTGAACCTGTATGTTGGTGGCACTGCGGATGCGATTGTCGCAGGCAATGTTCCAGTGAGACTCACACAGGCAACCGATTATCCGTGGACAGGCGATGTGTCATTGACAATCGCGCCGCAAGCACCGGCATCCTTCAGTTTGAATCTACGGATTCCGGGATGGTGTGAGCACTTTGAAGCGCGTATCAATGGCAAAGTTCATAACGCGCAAGCCAATTCGGATGGCTATCTCTCTATTACACGAGAATGGCGCGCTGGCGACCGCGTAGCACTTCACCTCGCGATGCCTGTCACACGCGTCCACGCGCATCCACTGGTCAGAGAGAATCTTGGACGATCCGCGCTACAGCGCGGTCCGCTTGTCTACTGTTTTGAAGACGTTGACAACCCTGACGGTGCCTTTCAAACGCTGGCACTCGCGAATGATGGTACCCCCGAAACAGCGTTTGAGAGTGATTTATTGGGCGGTGTGACGGTTATCCGTGGCACGGGTCGCGTATTAGACGAAGCTGAGTGGGGAGACAATCTCTATCATACAGGACCGACGGCGAAGCAGGCAGAAGTTACCGCTATTCCGTATTATGCGTGGTGTAATCGCGGGACGGGTAAAATGGCGGTGTGGATTTTATAGTAAAATCCAAAAATAAGTTTACAGTTTATCAGGAAAAAACACCCTCACACTGCTGGCGAGGATTAGATCCTCGCCATTTTTACGGGTTTACTATACGGAACAAACACCCTCACACCGCTGGCGAGGTTTGGAACTTCGCCATTTTGTGAGGGTATCGGTAATCACAGGTTTATTATGCGGAGATTATCGGTGGAAACGGCGTTCTAATTCGTCGCGCCCCATTTCGACGATGATCGGACGCGAGTGCGGACAATTGAAGGGGAGCTTCGCCTCGGATAACTCTTTGATGAGGTTCATCATCTCTTTCGTGTCCAATGTATCCCCTGCTTTGACAGCGGATTTGCATGCGAGTGTGATTAAGGCGTTGTCGATGGCTTCGGGGAGTTGTACATCGGTATGCGGTGCGTCCGGGAGTTTGTCGAGCAGATCGGTAATGGTCTGTGCAGCGACACGGGTTGGGAGCGGCGATGGGATCGCCCGAATCAGGATCGTGTTTCCGCCGAATTCCTCTAAATCGAAACCGAGTTTCTTGAAGATGTCGCCGTGGATTTTCAACGTGCCGAGGTGCTGCGGTGTGGCTTCCAATGTGACCGGCAATAGCAGCCCTTGCACAGGAATCCCGTCGGCTTGCATCTGGTTAACGAAGCGTTCATAAAGTACCCGCTCGGCAGCGACGTGCTGGTCAATAAAGAAGACTTTATCTTCCGCTTCAGCGACGATATAGGTTTTAAAGAGGTTCGTCTTGAGTTGGACGTTCTTAAAGTCGAGTAGACTGAGGTTAACACCTTCGGGAATCTCTTGCTGCGGAGGTTGCACAACGACCTCAGTAGGTGTGGATGCGGTTTGTGTTTCCGAAGTACTGACGGGTCCGCTGTCTTCTGTGTCCTGTGGTGGGGCAACAGCGGGTGTTTGTGTCCGCTGCGGCTGTGTGATTGGCGTTCTGGCACGTTGCGTAGATGGGGTGGTTCTCGTCGGTGTGGACATCTGTCCTGATAGACCGGTATCGCGGGTTTCAGTGTCTTCCGCGGCGTGTGTGGGTTCAACGGGTGTCTCGATTTTGGGGATATATTTCGCTTTGTGGACAGCGTTGCGGAGTATCCGAACGATACCGCTATAAATCGTCCGCTCGTTGCGGAATCGCACCTCTATCTTGGCGGGATGGACATTGACATCGACTGTCTCCGGTTCCAGTGTTAGGAACAGTAGTGAGACGGGCTGCCGTCCCTTGGCTACCATAGCGTCGAGTGCTTCTGTGAGTGCTGCACCGATGATCCGACTGCGGATGGGTCGCTGATTCAAAAAAAAGAGTTGGTACTCGCGGTTCGGTTTCGTAAACTCCGGTTTTCCGAGTAAGCCGTATACCTTTAGGTCGGGCAACTCCTCTGAGAATTCGATGAGGTTTTCGGCGAACTCTTTGCCGTAGAGCAGACGTACGCGTTCCAGATGCGAATCGCAGGCGCGGACATCAAGGACGGTTCTGCCGTTGTGTGTCAGCGAGAAATGGATGTTCGGATGCGCGAGTGCTGCCCATGTCACCTGATTCGTGACGTGGTTCATCTCAGTGGTATCGGTCTTGAGGAACTTCAAGCGTGCGGGGACATTGTAAAACAGGTTGTTAACCGACATGTGGGTGCCGGGAGAACAGCCGCTCTCTTCGACAGCGCGGAAGACACCACCCTCGACGTTGACCTTTGTCCCTTCAAGTGCGTCGGCGGGACGGGTGAGGAGTTCAAATTGTGAGACTGAGGCGATACTTGCTAACGCTTCGCCACGGAATCCGAATGTTTGGATGCTGTCAAGGTCTTCTATGCGGTCTACCTTGCTCGTTGCGTGACGCTCTAAGGCGAGGAGCGCGTCCTCGCGTTCCATGCCGATCCCGTTATCGGAGACATGGATGAGCCGTTTTCCGCCGGCACGGATTTCGATCCGGATGGAGGTGCTTCCTGCGTCTACGGCGTTCTCGATCAGCTCTTTGACGACGGATGCCGGACGTTCGACGACTTCGCCTGCGGCGATCTTATTGGCAACATCTGCGGAAAGTATTTTAATCTTCGACATTTTTTTGAATATTAGGTTTCTGCTCGGTTTTTTCCGTTGTCAAAAACCGGTTTTCGCCTAATCCTATTTCCATTTGGCGGAATTGCGTTTTCTAACCTGAGTTCGATAAACGGTCTACACTCTCAGACCCAGACCCGGTAGGTTCGATTTTGCGGTGTACTCCCCCAAATGCGACGTGCATTCCTAACCCAACCGGATCCTACGCGAAAACCTTGAAAACTTCAAAAACCTCTTTAGTCTTGCCGATTCACTGCAGGCGGGGTTTCAAACCCCGCCTGCAAATGGAGCATATCTATTCAGCGTTTTGGTACAGGTAACAGTTGCATGAATGCGTCTGTGTGAAACGTGTTTCGTCTGGGTATGTGTCCCTACACATAGGCATGACTTCTGGACAGCGTGGATGAAAAAAACAGCCCGCAGGACGATTGATCGGTGAAGGCACATCACCCTCCAATCGAATCTTTTCAACACCGGTCTCTGGATCCATTTTCGGGACAGCAGAGAGCAGTGCCTGCGTGTACGGATGCTTGGGTGAATCGAAAATTTCCTCTGTTGTTCCGCGCTCAACAATCCTACCGAGATACATCACCGCCACTTCGTCGGCAAAGTACTCAACGACAGAGAGGTTATGCGTGATGAAGAGATAGGTAAGATTGAAATCGGTCTGTAGCGATTTTAGGAGGTTTAATATTTGCGCTTGCACGGACACGTCCAACGCGCTGGTCGCCTCGTCACAGACGATGAACTCCGGATCGACAGCGAGACAGCGTGCGATACCGATCCGTTGTCTCTGACCCCCGGAGAATTCATGCGGGTAACGCGTCACCATATCCGGTGCCAAACCGACGCGCTGCATCAGTTCTGCGACCCGATTTTTGCGTGCTTCGGCAGATTCGCCGATACTGTGTGCCTGCATCCCTTCCTCAATAATCGACCCTACGGTCATTCGCGGGTTTAGGGAAGCATAAGGGTCCTGAAAAATAATCTGCATCCGTTTCCGATAGGGGTGCATATCCTGACGCGTAGTATCTGCGATATCAACGCCGTCATAGACGAGATCGCCTTCGACGGGTACCCCTAATCGGAGGATGGCTTTGCCGAACGAGGTTTTACCAGATCCAGATTCTCCGACGAGTGCGAGCGTTTTACCGCGCGGAACATCGAGTGTAACCTCGTCAACAGCGTAGACATAACCGACCGTCCGTTTGAAGATACCTTTCTGGATAGGGTAATGGACGCAGAGGTTTTTCACCTGAAGTTGTGGTTGTGTGTCTGTTGACTGTGTTGAAGACACCTCCACTTTATCCGTATCCGTTTCGAGTTCCAGTTTTACTCCAGCAGCCGCTGTAGCATCCTTTTGTACAGCAAGTTTTCGGTTTGCAAGCTGCACCGAAAAAGGTGGTTCAGGGTTGTAGAGATGGCAAGCGACGTTATGTTCACTACTGTTAACGGTATGCAGTGTCGGCACAATCGTCTCGCAGCCATCCATGACCTTCGGACAACGATCCGCGAATCGGCACCCATCATTGTAGGCAGTGGCTTTCGGGACCCTACCGGTAATGGTGTGTAATTGTGTGCCGCGTTTATCGCGAGCGGGTGTAGATTCCAGGAGTTTGACTGTATACGGATGCTGCGGGGTCTCGTAAAGTTGCTTCCAAGTACCTATCTCGGCGATCTTTCCGGCGTACATGACGGCAACACGGTCAGCGATGTTCGCAACAACCCCTAAATCGTGTGTAATCAGTAGCACTGCCATCTGCAGCTCTTGCTGGAGGCGTTGGATGAGTTCAAGGATCTGCGCCTGTATGGTGACATCCAGTGCGGTTGTCGGTTCATCGGCGATGAGTAATCCCGGGCGGCAGGAGAGTGCCATCGCAATCATGACGCGCTGTTTCATACCGCCGGACATCTGGTGCGGATATTCATCGTAACGCGTCGCGGGTTCCGGGATACCGACGAGGTCGAGCATCTCGATTGCAGCGTTTCGTGCGGCGGCGCCTTGCAGGTCTTGATGTTGTCGGATCGCCTCTGAAATCTGGTAACCGATCGTGAAAACGGGGTTGAGGCTGGTCATCGGCTCTTGGAATACCATGGCGATGTCGTTGCCTTGAATTCTCCGTTTCTCGACCTCCGGTAAGCGTGTGATGTCTTGTCCGTTGTAGTAGATCGCACCGCCTGCGATAAACCCCGCGGGTTGTGCGACGAGTTGGATCACGGACAGCGCGGTGACGCTTTTCCCGCACCCCGATTCACCCACAAGCGCGAAAATCTCGTTCGGGGCAATGTCGAAAGAGATGCCGTCAACGGCACGGGCAAGCCCTTCGGGGGTCCGAAAATAGGTTTTGAGGTCTTGTACGCTGAGGAGTGCTTCTTGCATGAGAATACTATAGCAGAGAGATTTGTGAAAGTCAAGTGAAATTTGTATCGTTATTTCTCGTTTGAAGAATAACAACGCAACTTACCACAAAATTATAACCCAACTTGCCACTCTGTAGCATAGGCTGTTAGCCTGTGCCTCTTCGGACCGAAAATGGCAGGAAACACACCAAGTTTTTCGCAAAAATGACCGATTTTCAGTGTCTTTCTTCACCCCAGAGGGGTGGTATATCTATAGAAAATCGTGTGTTCAACCTCTCGCACTCCCGGGGAATGCCATAGGGCATTCATACCCTTGATTCCGGAGTGCTATGTGAGTAAGTAGGTGGCAACTTAGGTAATTATAGTAACGCAATTGCAGCGGTTGTGTTATACTGATTTATATGCCAACCGAATTCAGATGACAAGTTTCTGCTATAGAAAACCTGAAAGGAGACCCAAATGACAAAAAAACATCTTATAGGCCTGACCCCCCTTGTATGTCTTCTCAGTTTGTCTTTCTTTGTTGGTTGTGGTGACACCGAAGATATGGAATCGTCAGACTCAATTGTAATCCCACGCGAACTTTACGATACCAATGATCTGACTTACGACATTAGTGATGAAGAGGTCCAGGAACTGATGAACCTTGATCTCCCCCTAAACTGGGAGCAGACGAAATATCCTGAGTTACACGCCAAATATTACCATGCGCATCTTCTCAAGCAGTTCGGGAACATTCCAGCCGTTCATATCGTCGCAGAGCATAAGCGAAAACGTGCCCTGGGACCGTACACTGTAACACCCGATGAAATGGTTGACCATGCTAAAGCACGCTATGTCCTTTGGCCAAACGCGTCCAACAAGGACAACCTTGAAACGGCTTTAAAAACAAAATTGATGCAGGAGACCGATGATCCAGAACTGTATGCCAAAATCTATAGAGAACAGTTAATCAAACAATTTGGGGATATCCCCGAGGTTCATACCGTCGTTGAAAGCGAGAAAAAAATGAAGTTTGGAGGCATCATCTTTCCGGGTGGTGAAGATGAATTGATCGCTTACTACGAAGCCCTATACGTTCTTTGGCCGCATGAATCAACGCTACATCACCTTGAAAAAGCCCGAAAAGCGAAGGCAGACGGAACACCGTTCCATCTCATAGATTGGGATGATGACGAGTAATTGTATGTCCGTGATGTGATTCCTTTTTCGACTATTTTGAAATTATGCACCTTTTTCGCTGATAAATTGTGTCATTAATAAGTGAACTCTTCGTTACTCGGCAAATATGTTGGAACGAAGATAAATGATAGGTTAACAGCAGATGTATATGGGTTTCGCTCTCTTTCAAGGTCGATCTAAAATGCTGAAAAGATATTTTTTAGGCTTAACCGCTTTTGTATCCCTTCTCAGTTTGCCATTTTTTGTTGGCTGCGGAGACGCTGAAGAGCCCGAAGAGCCAAATGACCCTATCTTTAATAATACGCTTCCCGACGTATCGGATGAACACTGGCTACAGTTGACCCAATGGCTACAGTTGACAGACGAAGACTGGAAAGCGTTGAAAGACAAAGATTGGGAAAAATTGAAAGGCGAGAACTGGACCCGGTTGACAGACGCGGAAGTTGAAGAACTCATGAACCTTAAGATTCCACGCTGGAATGGCGAGCCGGCAGCATGGGAGGAAGCCAGAAAATATAGGCACGCCAGACTTTTTCAAGAGTTTGGAGATATTCCACAGGTTCGCTATATCGTAGAGTTTGAGAGACGACCGAGCCGCGGGCTTGTCATTTTAACACTTGCGTTAGCCGAGCAACACCTTGCTTATCGGGCAGCAAATTATTTTCTCTATCCGAATGCGAACAATCAACGTACGTTTGAGGACAACAGAAATTCGCTAAAGGCTATAGCAGAACGAAAACACCTTCGTTTTTTGGAGCAGCGTAGAATAGAAGATCCTGAAGTTTGGGCAAAAAGTATGTACGCCTTTCTTATTAGAAAACATGGAAAAATTCCAGAAGTTAACACTATTGCTAATTTTTTACGAAAATTGGAACTCAATTTACCCAGAACAGACAAGGAATGCTACGCCTATTTTGAGGTTTACGATGCCCTCTACGATGATATGAACACCGCCTCATATTATGAATTCTACGCCTTACTTGAAGCATTATACCAAATTAGAGCTTTCGTCAAGGATCCACCCTCACGCAGCCTCGAAAAATACCGAGAAGCACGTGCAGAAGACATCCCATTTTATGACATAGACTGGGATGATGATTAGTAACTGTATGTCCGTGATATGATCCTTTTTTCCGACTATTTTGAAATTATGCACCTTTTTCGCTGATAAATTGTGTCATTAATAAGTGAACTCTTCGTTACTCGGCAAATATGTTGGAACGAAGATAAATGATAGGTTAACAGCAGATATATATGGATTTCGCTCTCTTTTAAGGAGGATCTAAAATGCTGAAAAGGTATTTTTTAGGTTTGACGGCTCTTGTATACCTCCTCAGCCTGTCTTTCTTTGTTGGCTGTGGGGACCCTGAAGGCACAGAATCGCCAACCATAGTAGATACGGAACCAACGGAACCATTAGAGCCATTAGAGCCAATCGTAATCCCTGAGGAACTTTACGACACCAGCGGTCTCACTTACGACATCAGCGATGCAGAGGTCCAGGAACTGATGGCGTTAGAACTGCCTGATCACTGGATACATGACGCCAAATATTTCCATGCGCAACTCGTCCAACAATTCGGGAACATTCCAGCCGTTCATATCGTCGCGGAACATCACCGAAAACGATTGCTGGCACCCGGAGGATTCATCACAACCCTTGATGAATCGATTAATTACGCCAAAGCACGATATGTGCTCTGGCCGAACGAGTCCACCTTAAAGTCGCTTGAAGGGTATTTGAAAGATAAACTGATGCAGGAGACGGATGACCCAGAACTGTATGCCAAAATCTTCAGAGAAAAGTTAGTCCATCAGTTTGGGTATAGGCCTGAGGTTGATATTGTCGTTGAGGGAGAGACAAAATTGATGTTTGGCGGCTTCAAACTGCCCGATGATGCAGATGAATACCTCGCTTACCACGAAGCACTCCATGCTCTCTTTCCGAGTACGTTGCACCTACTTGAAAGTGCCCGAGAAGATGTCCGAAAGGCAAAAGCAAAAGGATAGTTATGTTGATAGGCGCGCTTGCAAAGCGTGCCTACCCATAGTGTCTACATCTCTTGATATTCTAACTTTTTACTCAGCAGTGTCAGATGAAGAATTCGCTTCGGTATCTTCCTGCGGTGGTGCACTTTTTGCGCATCGGAAGCCGAGCCAACTGTTCGTGTGCGTAGGTTTATCATCCCCACGATTCGCCACACCTGCGGGCCCAGGTGTGTTCCAAGAACCGCCGCGCGATACGCGTATTGTCTTGACACTTGTGAAATCTTCCATCAACGCCTCAATATCAGAGACACCGGCGATCGGATTCTTTTTCGGAGAATGCCTATAAAAGTTTCTATTATACTCATCCAAACACAGTTCCCATACATTCCCGCCCATGTCGTATAAACCGAATCCATTTGGTAAGTAACTGCCGACGGGTCGAGTGTGTCTTCCGTAATATCCATAATTCGCTCTACCCGGGTTACGGGCATTGCCCCACACATAACGTTTATGCGCAATACCGCCGCGTGCTGCTCTCTCCCATTCCGCCTCTGTTGGCAATCGTTTACCTACCCACTTCGCATAAGCCATCGCCGCGTACCAACTCACATAGACAACCGGATGGTTGGCTTTCCCCTTAGGGTAGTCGTTCCCATTCCAGAGTCTGAGATAGTTGCCGTTATGGTATTCACTCGGAATTTTACCTTTGCGCCACTCAGGATTGGCATCAACGAACGCCTTGAATTGCGCGTTCGTCACCTCATAAGGATCAATATAAAACGCGTCAAGGTAGACGGTGTGTCGCGGGGTAGCCTCCATGATTTCATTGCTGCCCATCTGAAATTCGCCTGCGGGGATCCGCACCATTTCAGTCGATGCTCTCTCCAATTCCTGTGTGGATACATCGCCTCTTCCCTTAGATTGAAGTATTCTCTCAAAATCAGCTTTTGCAGCACTATGTTGTCCGAGTGCTCGTTTCGCTTTTCCGCGATTTTCATAAGCCTGAGTATAACTACGGTTATGTTCTATAGCCACATCCAAATCACCTATAGCACCGTTATAGTCCCGAAGGGCAGCCTTTGCGACACCACGGGTGTGATAGGCGGAAGCACTCTCTGCGTTTAACTGGATAGCCTTATCACTGTCAATGATTGCGGCTTGATAGTGTTGCCGTGCTTCAGCGGTTTTTCCGTCTTGCGTTTTCAATTGTCCGAGATGATACTTTGTCCAGCCACGGTCACTGTAATTGTCATCATCGTCGGGTTCTAACGCAATGGCTTGGGTATAATCCTTTATCGCCGACTGATACTGTTTCTCGGCTTTTTTGAGTTCACCGTGTTCAGCGTTTAGTTGTCCGAAGAGCGATTTCGCCCAGCCACGACCGCTATAATTTCTATCGTCGTCAGCATCTAACGTGATGGCTTGGGTATAATCCTTTACCGCCGACTGATACTGTTTCTCGGCTGCTGTAGGATTCCGTCGCTTGGCTTCATATTCGCCGTAGTGTACTCGCGTGTGTCCGCGACCGTTATAGTTTGCATCATCTTCAGGGTCTAACCTGATAGCCTCGGTATAGTCGGCTATGGCTATGTGGTAGTGTTGCCGCGCTTCAGTGATTTTCCCATACTTGGCAATAGCCTCACCGTAGTGTACGCCTATATTCCCACGAGTGGCATAGGCGCGCACAAATTCAGGATCCAATTCAACGGATTCATTGAGGTCGGCTATCGCCGCTTTATAGTCCTTGTCGTAGTATTTTTCTTCTCCGCGCTCATGGTATCCATACGCCCGGATCCGTTTTTGTTTATACCACTTTGCCAACGGTTCAACCTGTGTAGGTTCAGAAAGCAGTGCCTTAAGTACGTTTGAAGGGACGGCGTAGCTATAGGCATCATCTACAGCAGTGCTGATACCGATGACTTCGCCGTTGCCGTTTAGCATGGGTCCGCCACTGTTTCCTTTGGAAATATCGGCTGTTGTCTGTAGCCATTTACCTCTATACTGGCGGTTACGTATCGTCCCTTCCGTGAGTTTGTACGGTCCGCCACCGGGATAGCCTATGGCGTAAACGGGTTCATCGCGTCTCACCGCATCGCTGTTGCCGAGAGAGAGCGGCACGCCTTCACCCACAATTTTCAGGATGACGAGGTCGGCTTCCATATCATACGCTGCGACCCCTTCAACCATCCAGACTATTTCCTCGTCCCCGAGTTTCGCGAAAATGGGTCCGGGACGCGCGATGACGTGAAGATTCGTCACAATCTTATCAGGTTGTATAAAGAAACCACTGCCCGCACCTACCCTCACAAAGTTCCCGCCAGTGATGCGGACGACAGATGCTTTCCCTTTCTCGGCTGCTTGGTTTGCTGTCAGTGTTGGTATATTTTCGGAAATGTCTGAGTGTGAAGTGAGTACAGACGAACAGATAAACGCTAAAGCGAAGAGATTGCGTAGATATTTTTTAGTGTGTTTCATGGGTAATATCCCTTTGATTTTATGCGGTGGTTTCAGCATCCGCTGAAAAATTGGGTTTGTTACAATATATACGGCAGGTAAGCAGATAAAAGTGTCTTCCGTTTGTTGTCCTATTTTTCAAAATCCGGGTCTATCTCTTTTGCCTTCGCGAAGTCCGCTCTCGCTGCTTCATGCTGTCCGATCACCTCTTTTGCTAACCCGCGATCATGATAGTATAGTGCTTTCTTTGGATTTAGTTGGATGGATTCACTGAAATCTTCAATTGCGCCGTTATAGTCGCCGAGACAGGCCTTCGCAGCACCGCGCGTGTGATAGAACGCTGACCGATATCTCTTACCTTTTGGTTTTAGTTGTAGTGCCTCATCAACGTCAGATATCGCTTCTCGATATAGGTTTTGTGCTTCGGCAGTGTTGCCTTGCTGAGTTTCAAGTTGTCCCAACAAGTACTTTGTCCATCCACGGCTATTATACGTATTCCCCTTCTTCGGTTTTAGATTAATAGCACCGGTATAGTCATTGATTGCTTTTTGATATAGGAATTTTGCCTCAGCTTTATCGTTTTGATCTGCTTTAGATTTAGCCTCCCGCGTCTTTGAAGTCCCTTGGACGACAAGCCAGCTCCTGCTACCGATAATAGTCCTCGTGAGCTTAACCAGCGATTTGGAAACAAAAAGGAAAACAAACATTAGCATTAGGGAACAAAACGAGCCAAAATCCGAAAATCGAAACTGTTTTTGGTGCAGCCGTAATGAAGTATAAAGGTCGTCGAAAGCCCCAACGGGGTCACCGAGTCTAATTTTTATCTCGCCTCGACTTTCATAGGCATCAGCTATATCTGGACTGAGCTTGATAGCATTATCATAAGCAGCAATTGCGCCCTTGTAGTCGCCTCCTTTTTTCTTTGCCTTTCCTTTTTGGTGCTCAAGTGCTGCAAGTACCCGTGGGTGTTCCTGCCACTTATGCAAAGGTTCAGCTTCTGTCCGTTTTGCTGCATTGAGCAGTGCTTTTAGTGTGTTTGAAGGAACAGCGTAACAGGTATTAGGTACAATGCTGCCTCCTGAATGGACGGCGATGACTTCACCCTTGCTATTCAGGACAGGACAACCACTCCACCCTGGTTTAAGCAGTGCTTTTATCCGGAGCCAATGGTCGCCACTCCGAGTGCCGCGTACAGTGCCCTCTACGCTGCTGCCTCTGTTCCCAAGGTAGCCCACGGCAGAAATCTGGTCTCCTTTACGAGCAATTTCGCTGTTCCCAAGCATAAAAGGCGTATCTTTCTCTGCAATTTTTAGGATTACGAGGTCATTTTCAACATCAAATGCTATAATGCCTTCAATTGTGTAAATAGTCTCTGGGTCAATGCGTTTTGCTGTGATTCGAGTCGCACCTTCTACAACGTGAAAGTTTGTTACAATTTTGTCTCGTTCTACAAAGAAACCACTGCCCCCACTCAATTGGACTGTTACCGGCGTTTCGCCTATATATCTTTCAGGGGATTCCATTTCTAAGTGAACTGTAGTACCTATGATTTCTTTGGTAGGCTGTGGGGACGTGCCACTTTTCGTATCTGCCACTACTCCGCGCTCCTCGTCTCACATGACATCTATATGCATTATACACTAAATCTCAGGATCTATGGTAAAAAAGATTTGACATCACGCCATAGCATGTGGTATCATACAATTAATAAACACACATTATTTAATTAGGTTTACATCGAACAGGATTATTGGATGTTTTATCCATTGCTTACCACACCCATATCGCAATATAGGAAGTCTGTGCGCTATAATACCCTATACCAAGATAGCCTTCGTGCTGTCACGGGTTTGCGCGCCATATCTATTATTATTATTGCTATTCGTCGGGCTGTGGTGGGCTAATCACGAACAGATAAGAAATTTCTATTACAACGCCCATCACTGAGACAGACGATTTCAGTGATGGTGTTTTTTTTTAATAGGACTTACGCAGCCCTCTCGCTGGTGGGGTTTGAAACCCCGCCAGCGGTGCGTCGGACGTTCGTTATCATGGAAAAATGCGTAAGTCCTATTTAACTGAAAACCGACAACCGATAACTGAAAACCATTAAACGAGGAGTTTCCCGATGTTTGAAGAGGTATCACCGCAATTTACGTTTGCAGATAA
The DNA here is from genome assembly GCA_022394775.1 of Candidatus Poribacteria bacterium. Classification (GTDB taxonomy): domain Bacteria; phylum Poribacteria; class WGA-4E; order WGA-4E; family WGA-3G; genus WGA-3G. The sequence goes on along the minus strand of JAGFCB010000125.1, from coordinate 11,541 downwards.
AGAGAAACAGACCTTGGAGTTCTGGCGTGAAAACGACATCTTCGAGAAAAGTATGGAGATGTACAAGGACGCGCCTTCCTTCGTCTTCTTAGAGGGACCGCCGTTTGCGAACGCGCCGCCCGGTGTGCATCACGTCCTCGCGCGGATCATGAAAGATGCCGTCTGCCGGTATAAGACGATGACGGGGCATTACGTCCTCCGTAAAGCAGGATGGGACACGCACGGACTCCCCGTCGAATATCAGGTCGAAAAACAACTTAATATCACAAATAAAGCAGAATTAGAGGCTTACGGCGTTCAGAATTTTATCGAAAAATGTAAAGAGAACGTATTCCAATACGAACAGGATTGGCGAAAGATGACAGAGCGCATCGGCTTCTGGGTGAACTTAGACGATGCCTATATTACGTTATCAAACGATTACATTGAGAGCATCTGGTGGGTACTGCGGCAAGCATGGGATAAGGAACTGCTCTATCAAGGGCATAAAGTGCAACCGTACTGCTATCGGTGTGGTACAACTTTGGCAAGCCACGAAGTCGCACTCGGTTACCAAGAGGTCGCCGATCCATCTATCTTTGTTCGATTCCCGTTGAAAAACAGAGAGGATACCTATCTGCTCGTCTGGACAACGACACCCTGGACGTTGCCGTCTAACGTCGCTGTCGCTGTCGGTGCGGATTACGATTACGTCGCTGTTGAAGAACAGAATGGGCAGCACCTCATCCTTGCGAAAGAATGTCTACCGAGTTTGTTCGGAGACGAAACGCCGCGGATCGTTGAAACCTATAAGGGAAGCGACCTTCAAGAGTGGGAATACGAACCCCTCTTTGACAGCGGAGAACACTTAGAAAGATCGCACTACATTGTCACAGGTGACTTCGTAACGACAACAGAGGGAAGCGGACTGGTCCACATCGCGCCTGCTTTCGGACAAGATGACTACGATATCGGGCAGCAATACAACCTCCCGTTGGTGCAATTGGTAGGTGCCGATGGTAAATTTGTCGCAGCGGTTAAAGAACCGTGGGCAGGTGATTACGTCAAAGACGCGGATCCGAAAATCATTGAGAATTTAGATGGACGCGGCTTGTTGTTCAAAGCGACTGAATATACACACCAATACCCGTTCTGTTGGCGATGCGATACGCCGCTGCTCTATTATGCCCGCATCTCTTGGTTTATTCGGACGACCGCCATTCGGGACCAGATGCTCCAACACAATAAAGAAATCAACTGGTACCCAGAACACATCAAAGACGGACGTTTCGGGAATTGGTTGGAAAACAACATCGATTGGGGGTTGAGTCGTGAACGCTATTGGGGAACACCGTTGCCGGTCTGGGCGTGCGATGATTGCGGACATCAACACTGCGTCGGTAGTATCGCTGAACTGAAAGCACTCGGTGTAGATGTACCTGACAATATTGAGCTACACCGCCCGTATGTAGATGACGTTGTCCTCACTTGCGAGAAATGTAACGGCACGATGCACCGTGTACAAGATGTAATTGATTGCTGGTTCGACTCCGGTTGCGCGCACACGGCGCAATGGCACTACCCTTTTGAAAATAAGGAGCACTTTGAACAAGCCTACCCAGCGGATTTCATCTCCGAAGCCATCGATCAGACCCGCGGGTGGTTCTATAGTCTCTTGGCGACTGGCACCCTTCTCTATGACAAACCTGCCTACAAAAACTGCCTCTGCCTTGAACTCGTTCTCGCCGCGGATGGGCAGAAGATGAGCAAGAGTAAAGGGAACACGGTGGATCCGTGGATAATTTTGAACGAACAGGGTGCCGATGCGATGCGGTGGTATATGTTCACCGCAACCACACCGTGGACACAGCGGATGTTCACAATTGACGGTGTTGACGAGGCATTGAAGAAGTTCATGGGAACCCTTCACAACGTCTATAGCTTCTTCGTGATGTATGCCAACCTCGAACAGATAGATGTTTTGCAGGATGCACCACCGGTTGAGGAACGCGCTGTTGTCGATAGGTGGATCTTGTCGCGTCTCCATACGCTTATTGATAGTGTCCGCGATGAGATGGAGAACTACCACCTCACGAACGCGCCACGTGCGATTGAGGCGTTTGTGGACGACCTTAGTAACTGGTACGTCCGCCGTTCTCGCGACCGGTTCTGGGGTGCGGAAGCAGGTCCTGACAAACAAGCGGCGTATAGCACGCTCTATGAAGTACTTGTGACTGTCGCGAAACTCGCAGCACCGTTCGTTCCGTTTTTGGCAGACGAACTCTATCGGAACTTGGTATGCTCGCTTGATGCTGAAGCACCACTGAGTGTTCATCTCGCGGAATATCCGGTTGCAGATGCGTCGTTGAAAAATGCACAGTTAGAAACCGATATGGCTTTTACGCGGGAAGTGATTAGTATGGGACACGCTGCACGCAACCGTTCTGGTATCAAGACGCGTCAACCGCTTGCTGAGATTACTATCGGTGGACTCTCTGATGCAGAAAAGGCGATTGTTAACCGTCTATCGGAACTCGTTTACGATGAACTCAATGTCAAAGCCATCGTCTTTACAGAAGAATTAGATGCGTTCGCACAGGTTACACTCAAACCCGACTTCAGGGTATTGGGTCCCAAATACGGTAAAGGCGTTCAGGCAATCGCGAAGGCACTTGCCACTGCAGACGCAATGCAAACGAAAGCGGCATTAGAAACGGCTGGCAGTTTAGAGATTGAGACATCGGGCGAAACTTATACCGTTGCAGCGTCCGAAATTGACGTGCAAACGCAGAACCGAGAGGGTTTCTTTGTAGAAGTAGACGCTCGGAAATTCGTCGCGCTGTCAACGGAACTGACGGACGAACTGGTACTTGAAGGTTTGGCACGCGAACTGGTCAACAAAATCCAAAATATGCGGAAAGATGCCGATTTTAACGTCTCGGATCGGATTAGGCTCAGCCTGACCGACGCATCCCCGCTTGTAGACGAAGCGTTCCAAGCACATCAAGCGTATATCCTTAGCGAGACGCTAACGACAGCAGTTGTGGACGCGCCGAGTGAGAATGCGTTTACCGTCGCGCAAAAACTCAACGATGAATCGGCGACCTTGAGCGTTGAGCAAGTCTGAAGTTTTGTAAGTGTCAATTTAGCCTGTTTCCCATAAATACGGTTTTGTTAGGCGAGGTCCTCGTGCCTCGCCTAACGCATTTATACCGGGATGTTGTGGAATGGTTTTTTAGAAATCTTCTCGCTCACACTGAATGCCCGGTGCAAAAACTTCGTCGTTCGAAACGATGTAGACCGCGCCTTCACAAGCAATTACGACGGTATTCAAGTTAAGTTTGTGAATTTGGAGACGTTGATTGCTGAAATATGCTTGCCTGCAAGATAAAAAATTTGCCTTAAAACAGAATTTTTGCTATAGTACGGTTTAAATAGAAATCTCTAAAACCTGTCTCATAAATACCAATTTCTGTGGCGGGGTTTCCGCGCCTCTGCCCCCAATTTTTGTGAAATATAAATGTCAGTTATATTAGTAATGAAAGGAGATTCCGGTCATGCGAGATTTTTCGTATATTGCCGCGACAACGATACCGGAAGCCGTCGCTCTACTTGGTGAAAAGGGAGAAAGCGCACGTATTTTAGCCGGTGGGACCGACCTCATCGTTCAGGTTCGCGAAGCACGCCGAGACGTTGATTGGATGATCGACATTAAATCGATTCCTGAGGTTAACGTTTTGGATTACAATGCCGCTACTGGCTTGGTGCTCGGGGCTGCAGTTGAGTGTTATAAGATCTACGCGAATGATGCGATCTGTGATGCCTATCCGAGTTTAATCGATGCAACCAAAATTATTGGTGGCACTGCAATTCAAGGACGTGCTGGTGTTGGGGGTAACCTCTGTAACGCCTCACCCGCTGCAGATGGGATACCACCACTGATCGTGTTAAATGCGACTTGCGTCATTGCGGGTCCCAACGGTGAACGCGAACTTCCAGTGGAACAGTTCTGTACAGCCCCAGGGCAGACTGCATTGCAAAAAGGTGAGATGCTTGTTTCGCTAAAGATACCAGCTCCCGAAAGCAATTCAAGTTCATATTATCTCCGGTTTATCCCGCGCAATGAGATGGACATCGCTGTTGTCGGTGCCGGTGCGTCTGTGACGCTTGATGCTGCGAAAGAGACGATTGTCTCTGCCCGAATCGCACTCGCTGCTGTCGCGCCGACACCCCTCTTTGCAGAAGAAGCGAGCGCGCTGCTTGCCGGTCGCGAGGTCTCTGATGAAGCCATCAACGCAGCCGCAGAAGCCGCACAAGCGATCGCACGTCCGATTAGCGATATGCGTGGCACTGCTGAACAACGAACCCACCTCGTCGGTGTACTGACACGACGGGCACTTAACGGCGCGATTCAGAGAGTCCAAGAAGCGACATAAGTTTTGTCGATCGATAAGGATCAGGACTTACGCAGCCCCCTTGCTGGTGGGGTTTCAAACCCCGCCAGCAGTGGTCGAGCGTTAGTTATCATGCGAAAATTGCGTAAGTCCTAAGGATAACGACTTTTACCGTACGAACCGTGAAAGGAATTCATATTATGGCGAGAAGATCGCACGTTCAGACCACTATCAATGGTGAAACAGTGGAATTTCTCTGTGAACCCCGGCAAAGCCTGTTGGAGGTTCTCAGAGATGAACTCCACCTTACAGGTGCAAAAGAGGGATGCAACAACGGAAACTGTGGGGCTTGCAGTGTGATCCTCGACGGTAGACTTGTTAATTCATGTCTCGTTCTCGGTGTAGAAACTGAAGGCAAATCTGTCGAGACCATCGAAGGGCTGGCTGCCCCCGACAAACTGCATCCGATTCAAGATGCTTTCCTCGAAAACGCCGCGCTCCAATGCGGTATTTGCACACCAGGTTTCATCATGAGTGCGAAAGCACTCCTCGAGCAAAACCCGAACCCGACCGAACACGAAGTCCGATATTGGTTGGCAGGCAATTTGTGCCGCTGTACCGGTTACGATAAAATTGTCCGTGCTGTACTTGATGCAGCCGCAGCTGAGTAAAAGGAGCGTCCTTCGTATGACGGAGATTATAGAATTGCAGTAACCGTTAGCAAATTTTCTATGTCTCCCATGGCGAATTGACGAAAATAAGAATGCTTGAAAACAAAGAACACAAAGTTATCGGAACTCGCCCGATCCGCCACGACGGTGTCGATAAAGTCACCGGTCGCGCACTTTATGGGGCAGATTTTCAGGCTGCAGGACTCCTCCACGGCAGGGTGCTACGGAGTCCGCACGCACACGCACGCATCATCTCGATTGATACCAGTCGTGCCGAGGCACTTCCGGGTGTGAAAGGCATTGTCACTGCGAAAGATATACCAGACGCAGGGGACAAAATCGCTGATCTTGGGGAGGGTGCTGTTAATCTTAAATATCTCTGCGATAATATTTTAGCGAGCGACAAGGTGCTATATAAAGGCCACGCGGTTGCTGCTGTCGCTGCGACAAATCCACATATCGCTGAGGAGGCTTGCACACTCATTGATGTTGAATACGAGGTGCTACCACCTGTTTTAGAGGTACGGCAAGCAATGGAGCCGGATGCGCCGCTCCTACATGAACACATCAGAACGACTTCACTCGGTGAAACTGCTGAAGAGCCGAGCAATGTTGCAAGCCATATCCAACACAAACTCGGTGACCCTGAAAAAGGGTTCGCCGCAGCGGATATCGTCGTTGAACGCGAGTTCATTACAGGGACAGTTCACCAAGGTTATATTGAACCGCATAACGCCACAGCACACTACAACGCCGACGGTCAGTTAACAATATGGTGTAGCACACAAGGTGCGTTTACTGTGCGCGAGCAGGTCGCCGAAATTCTGCAATACCCTATTTCAAAAATTAAGGTCGTTCCGATGGAAATTGGCGGCGGTTTTGGCGGTAAGATTAGCGTCTACATCAAACCTGTCGCAGCACTGCTTGCCAAGAAAACGGGTAAACCTGTCAAGGTGCTGATGAATCGATCAGACGTGTTTGAAGGAACGGGACCGACCCCTGCTTCTTTTATTCGCGTTAAGATGGGTGCCACCAAGGAAGGAAAAATAACTGCCGCCGAAGCGTATCTGGCTTTTGAAGCGGGTGCGTACCCCGGTTCCCCTGTTGGACCGGGTGCGATGTGTATCTTCGCGCCTTATAACATTGAGCACGTCATCATCGACGGCTACGATGTCGTTGTGAATAAACCGAAGACCGCGCCCTATCGCGCCCCTGGGGCACCCAACGCCGCTTTCGGTTCAGAGACAGTTGTTGACGAAATCGCGGAGAAACTCGGCATCGATCCACTTGAGATCCGGTTGCTCAACGCTGCGAAAGAGGGTGACCGACGGGCAGACGGACCTGTTCACCCGCGCATCGGTTGCATTGAGACAGTCGAAGCAGCGAAAGCGCATCCGCACTATACCGCTCCGAATGGGAAGAAACACCACGGTCGCGGTGTCGCTTCCGGTTACTGGTTCAATATCGGCTTGGAGTCCAGCGTGACGATTAATGTCAACTCCGATGGCACAATTAACCTCATTGAAGGTTCCACAGACATTGGTGGCACACGTGCCTCAATCGCCATGCAGGCGGCAGAAGTGCTCGGTATCTCTGCTGAATCGGTCAACCCAAGCGTGGTTGATACGAATTCTGTGGGATACACCGCTGTCACAGGTGGTAGCCGCACGACTTACGCGACCGGTTATGCCGCTTATGAAGCCGCACAGGATGTCAAGCGTCAGATGATCGCTCGCGCCGCGATACTCTGGGAAGTTGATGAAGCGAACGTACAGTTTGCGGACGGCGAATTCTCAAGTATCAACGGGAAAGAGGAACAGATTAGTTTCCGCGACCTCTGTGGACGGCTCGGTGAAACCGGCGGTCCGATTGTCGGGAGCGGGACAGTGAATCCCGGCGGTGCCGGTGGTGCCTACGCAACACACGTGGTGGATGTAGCAGTGGACGAGGAGACCGGTAAGGTTGATATCCTCCGCTATACCGCGGTCCAAGATGCTGGAAAGGCGATCCATCCGAGCTACGTTGAGGGTCAAATCCAGGGCGGTGCGGTTCAAGGTATCGGTTGGGCATTGAACGAGGAATATATCTACAATGACGAAGGCACTATGACGAATGCCAGTTTCCTTGATTACCGGATGCCGACCTGCTTGGATTTACCGATGATTGACGCTGTGATCGTTGAAGTGCCGAATCCGGGGCATCCGTATGGGGTGCGTGGGGTCGGTGAAGTGCCGATTGTGCCACCCATGGCTGCTATCGCCAATGCGATCTACGATGCGATTGGCATTCGGATGACGGAACTCCCGATGTCGCCCGATCGGCTCCTGAAAGCGATGGGCAAAATCTAAGACTGAAAACGAAGGCGCGTCTGCAAGGCGCGCCTTTTTTGTATCCTGCTTCTATCCAAAAGGATCGAACATGCCAATCGTAGCCATCCCATCCCTCCTACGTAACCTAACAAACGGCGAAGAAAGCATTACTGTTCCCGGGACCACTATCCGAGAAGTCATCGATAATTTAGAGGTGCGTTATCCGGGTATGAAAGCGCGATTGTGTGAGGATGATCGCATCAAGCCTGGCCTCGCTGTTTATATCAACGGGCTTCTTACCCGAGGCAGTATACTCGAAAGCGTTGACGCAGACGCAGAAATTCATTTTCTACCTGCCATTGGTGGTGGTATGGCAGCACCTTCTCATTAAAACCATACAAAACCCTTCAACTCGGATGTGCTCACCCATGCAGCACCAGTTGATGAACGGAGGCGCATTCGATTCGTGTGACTGAGAAAAAGCATAATCTTTCCACAGAGGAGAAGCTATGATGAAATCAAAAGAATTGAGATTCAGTGCCTTTACACTCTTTTTATTCCTACTCATCGCAGTCTATGCCCCTCTTTGTGTTGGCGAAGTGTTGTTTGAGGATGACTTCGAGAAAAACGCAATTGATAAGGGTAAATGGGTACCTACAGGCACCTGGGCTGTGGATAATGGGGAACTCGTCGTTAACGGTGGGGAAGTTGGGATTACTCTCAAGGATAATTTTACGGATTTTGAGTTCTATGTTGACTTTCACATGATAAACCCGCTGTGGGCATCGAATTGGGTCATACGTGCAGAAGACCCAAACAATTGCACGCTGGTTCAAATTGTGGCGGATAATCGTAACCAATTCTGGTGGTTCACAAGAGTTGGCGGCAATTATATCGTTAAGGACGAAGATAAGTTAGACAACGAATCCGGTGTACACCCTGAACTGGGTAAATGGTACACGATTAAGATTGTTGCCGAAGGTCAACGTTACGACCTTTACTTGGCTGAACGGGGTAAGGAACTCGCATTAGCTTGCACATGGAAAGATGATACCACTGACAAGGGGGGTATAGGTTTCAGAGCCGGTGGCGGCGAACATAGCCTATATGACAACGTGTTAGTTACGACTGTCGGACACAGTTTTGCAGTGAACCCCGAAGATGCCCTGCCAATCACATGGGGAAAACTTAAAACGATACAATAGTATTAAGAAGGGACAGTTCTAATGCACACTGAATCACCATTCACAGACTGCACGGACCTGATCCGAGACCGCGCCCGCCTTCTCGATCACGCCCATCAGAACGGATATTTGTTCTTTCCGGGACTGCTGCCCATAGAACCAGTGCTTGAACTACGTCAACAGGTGCTACAGGTGGCAGAACAGCACGAACTCCTTGCCCCCGAGACCGATCCAGATGCCGGTATCCGTAGAAAAGGGGTGTTCATCTGTGAACAGGACAGGTCTGAAACCTTCTGGCGTTTTTACATCGATGTCCAAAAACTCCGACTTTTCCACGAACTTCCGCATCACAAGCACATTGTGCGTATTCTGGAAGTGCTATTCGGCGATTCTGTTTTCATCCATCCGCGTCATATCTGTCATGTTATCTTCCCCGGAGAACATCAGTATACCACGCCTCCACATCAGGATTTCCATCCGGTTCGCGGTGCGCAGGATACGTGGACTGTGTGGACACCTCTGGGCGATTGTGATGCCGAGTTGGGCGGTTTGGCGATTGCCCGCGGCTCGAACCGTCGCGGGCTCTTAGAAAACCACGGTGTCCGTTCATGGGAGTTGATTGACGACAACAGTACGGAATGGGTCTGGAATCCGTTCAAGTGTGGAGATGTCGTCATGTTTCACAGTTTAACGATCCACCGAGGTCGTGACAACGTGACTGAGAATCGCATACGCCTTGCCACGAGCGCGCGCTATCAGTCGGTCAATGAACCGGTTGATGAGGACGCGCTCACTGTTCATCTGGGCTGTGCGAAATGGGAAGAAGTCTATTCGGAGTGGGCGGCGGACGATGCGTTGAAGTATTATTGGAACGCAATCGACATGAATGTTGAGCCGGCTTACCATCGCCGTAGGGCAAAACCTGCCGATGGGTAGAGGCAGCCAGGACTTACGCAAATTTAGCACGCGATAGTAGGTTTTTATGAATGCCTTATGGGTATTCCCCGTCCCTTACCAGGGACTTTAAGAGCAAATGCGTAAGTCATAAAATCGTGAGGGATAAAAATGCAAAAAGAGAACCAAGGATTATCTGGAACCCTACAACCGATCCCTGAGCGGTTGGTTGTCCTTACGTTTGATGACGGTAACAAGTCGGATTATAATTACGTTGGACCGTTATTAAAGCGTTACGGTTTCGGTGCGACGTTTTTCATCACTGAAGGTCTCAATTTTCTCCACAGCAAAGTGAACTATGTCACATGGGACGAGATCCGCCAATTGCACGAGGAAGGTTTTGAGATAGGCAACCACACCCGTCATCATACGCACACCAACGCACAATCGAAAGAAGAGTTGACGGCAGACCTGATACACATTGATAAACGATGCGAAGCGCACGGTATTCCTATACCTGAGACCTTTGGCTATCCTGCGGATTGTCGCGGACCGGAAGCGATAACAGCGTTAAAAGAAAAAGGGTATCGTTTCGCGCGGCGTGGCATTGGACCGGAGTTCCCATTTCATCCAGAAGGCGGACGTGGACCGGCTTACGATCCGGATGTCCATCACCCGTTGGTTATCCCGTCAACCGGTGTACCTGGTCCGAACTACAGATTCGAGGATTTGGTTTGGGCGGTTGACCAGGCGACAGATGGGAAAATCGCTGTCCTGACGTTTCACGGTGTACCGGCTGTTGAACACCCATGGGTCAATGTCCCGCCTGAGCAGTTTGAGACCTATATGGATTATCTTCGTGACAGCGGTTGTACCGTTATTGCGTTGCGGGATCTGGTTAAATATGTTGATGCATCAGAGACGGTTGGAAAAAGTGTGACATATTGGCCCTAAAAAATCCGCAGATGTATGCAGTATCTTCCGCAAGAAAACACACAAAATTGCTTTCAGATCAGAAAAGAATGCTGAACGGTTCTTACAAAAGGCGGTTGCGCCCGAAAAAAGGGTTGAAATTTCGGTAATTCAGTCTTTTTTTCTAAAATTATGGATTTTTTTACAATTTTATTTGACAAAGCAATTTTAAGAGAGTATAATTAACATTACCTTTCGACAAGGAAGGTGGAATTGTTCTTTGAAAGTTAAATAGTATACGTGACGTGCCTGTTTATATAGCTTGTGAGTGCCCTTCAATTTTTTGAAGGTGTACTTCGATACTTTTGTGGAGAGTATGATACCGGCTCAGGACGAACGCTGGCGGCGTGGATTAGGCATGCAAGCCGAACGAGAAGCCGAGCTTCGGCTCGGTGGAAAGTGGCGAAAGGGTGAGTAACGCGTGGGTAATTTACCTCTGAGATGGGGATAACAACTCGAAAGGGTTGCTAATACCAAATACGATCCGGTTAACTTCGGTTGGCCGAATGAAAGGTGGCTTCGGCTGCCGCTCGGAGATAAGCCCGCGTCCTATTAGTTAGTTGGTGAGGTAATGGCTCACCAAGGCGACGATGGGTAGCTGGTCTGAGAGGATGGTCAGCCACATTGGGACTGAGACACTGCCCAAACTCCTACGGGAGGCTGCAGTCGAGAATATTTCGCAATGGGGGGAACCCTGACGATGCGACGCCGCGTGGGGGATGAAGGCCTTCGGGTTGTAAACCTCTGTGTTACGGGATGAATTGGATGTTGCCGATAAAGCAATGTTTTTGACGTTACCGTAGTAGAAAGCCCCAGCTAACTACGTGCCAGCAGCTGCGGTAATACGTAGGGGGCAAGCGTTGTCCGGAATCACTGGGCGTAAAGCGCGCGTAGGCGGTGGAGTAAGTCAGACGTGAAAGGGTTCGGCTCAACCGAGCCATTGCGTTTGATACTACCTCACTTGAGTCTAGAAGAGGAAAGTGGAATGTATGGTGTAGCGGTGGAATGCTTAGATATCATATAGAACACCCGTGGCGAAGGCGGCTTTCTGGTCTAAGACTGACGCTCATGCGCGAAAGTTTGGGGAGCAACCGGGATTAGATACCCCGCTAGTCCTTACTGTAAACGATGGGTACTA
>JAGFCB010000197.1 GCA_022394775.1 Candidatus Poribacteria bacterium | reverse complement strand
ATTGAACGGTTTCTTTCAGCGTAACGATAAACCGCCCATCGCTTGAGGGGTACACACAGGGCATACTCCCCGAAACGCGTTACAGGGCATTCTCGTAAGTTTTTTCAGCGACGCATTAGCACTCCCCCGTCAAACCCCCATGCTTTAGCTTGGGGATGTAGGGGGAAACCTTGGGTTTGTGGTTCAAACAGATTTGACATTTCGCCAAAAATGTAGTATAATTAGAGTATCACGTTGGCAGACAGTTTCAGCGTAACCGCAAGGTTACGTGTCTGCCTACCCACTGAAACGGGGTAAAAAGCGTGATACGTGAAAATCCATGAAAACGTATAAATATCCGTTCGGTCACCAAGCCAATTGTATTCGTATCGGCAACCTGCTTGACGATATGTGGCAAGTGCATGAATACTTCCATAAATGGCAGCGTCAACGCTATAAGGACGGACTGCCCTATGCGAATTATACTGCCATGTCTGCACACCTTACGGGGTTGAAGCAGACAACGCACTTGCATTGGAACGCTTTGCCGAGTCAAGCGATTCAAGAAGAACTCAGACGTATTGATGCAGCGTATGTGCGATTTTTCAAGAAACTCGGTGGCAGACCGAAGATCAAGAAGCGACATAAGTTCAAATCTATCACACTTAAACAAACAGGTTGGACGCTGAAAAACAATCGGATTACCCTCAATTTTCGTAAATGGGAAAAAGGTAAATGGCGATATGATCGCGTGCCTTATACTTTTCACAAACACCGCCAATGGCACGGAACTATCAGCTATATCACGATAAAGCGCGACAACTGCGGTGATTATTGGCTTTGCATAACCACGAACTACACGGACATGAAACGTCTGCCAACAACAGGTAAAAGCGTTGGGGTAGACTTCGGTATGAAAGACGCGTATTTGATACTGAGCACGGGTGAAAAGAAACAACACCCCCAACCTTTGAAACACTCCTTGAAGAAACTTCGCACACTCAACAAAAGCCTTTCTCGTAAGGTAAAAGGTTCTAATGGCTGGTGGCGGTGTGTCAGACAAATCGCCCGTCTGTATCGTAAAATCACGAACCAACGCACAGATTTCCAGTGGCAACTTGCCTCTGAACTGTGTAAAAGGTTCGATACGATTGCGATTGAAACGTTGAACCTTGATGGTATGAAACGCTTATGGGGACGTAAGGTCTCTGACCTTGCCTTCTATCAATTTGTTGAGATATTGAAGTATAAGTGTCGTAAACATAAGCGTCTTTTAAAACAAGTCGGACAATGGACGGCTACAACAAAGCCGTGTAGCGATTGTGGCTACACAAACGAAAATCTTTCACTCTCAGATAGGCAGTGGACGTGTCCTGACTGTGGTTCACACCACGACAGGGACGTAAATGCTGCGATAAACATATTGCGGGCAGGGATAGCCGTCCCTTGACGATGTGCCTGATGCTCACCTATTTCAGAGTATCCGGGAAATGCCTGCGGGTGGAGCGACAGTTAGACGGTGAACTCTTAGAGAAAACCGCAGTTGCTATGAAACCGAAGCCCCAACCTTTAGGTTGTGGGTGCTATCACGGTTTATAACGTGTGTGCCAAAATGACGATTTTTCGTAACTTAGGCTACATTGATGCTGGTATTGAGGTTGTCCCCGTGAAGTCTTTTGCTGAGGATATGTCTACCGGGGTCTCATATTTTGAGCAGTTTGTGTGGGATTTAGAGCATCGTGGGGTCTCCGATATTGATATTCCAGTTCTCATTTATGGCATCGA
>JAGFCB010000031.1 GCA_022394775.1 Candidatus Poribacteria bacterium | reverse complement strand
ACAAAAAAGTCGTATAATACACATGGAGAACTCCTTTAAAAGAGAAATGGTATAATCTCTTTATTTTATAGGAGTTCTCTATTTACCAAAACTAATTTCTTACACCGAACTCACGTTATAATATAAAAAGATGTTAGAAATTCATGAATTCATTGAATTGTGTGGATTACATCGGAGGGTGCTAAATTGATGCACCGACAGTGTGTCACCACTGCCGATGCGTAGCACTGCCGTTGGACAGTAACGACAGGCTGGTTTCTATCATAACATAGGTTCATGCTTATGTAAAGAGACCAGCAACCTCTACAGGGATTGCCCGATCTCACAGACCTACCCTGTAGTCCTGTCTAAACAATTAATCTTCCTGATATAATAGGAGGCATAAGATGGGACAGCACTACAAAGTTCTTCTCAAACGTTATCAGCGTTATATCCGCTATTTTGTTATCGGCTTTATCTTCGCTGCGCTGGTGTTTGGGAATACAGCTATCAAATTGGCACAAACGGATTCCCCTGTTGAACCGTGTCAACCGTATTGGGATGGTCCCGGTTGTCAAGATGGGCAATCGCCAGACATTCAACCGAAACCGATTTGTCCAAACCGAAAAACAACCCCACCCTGTCCGCTGGACGCAGCGGAATAGCAGGAATAACTCTTTATATAAAGGAGAAAATCATGCATAAACGCATTGCAATAGGACTGATTGTCCTGATTTTCGTTCTCGGTGTTGTAAGTGTGTTCGTTATGCTACAACCCGACCCCGACCCCGAAACAGAAACGGTATCTACAGATATTGACCCCGCAGAGATAGAACATGCAGTGCCATCGAAACCGGCGCGCCCTGCCAGAGATGGATATAAATGGGAGAATCATGGGGATCATTGGCACGAAGTGCTTTTAGCACAAGAAGATGCCCAGATAGTTGATGAGAGGGGCAGTGAATCGGAAGAAAAGCCTATCCATACAAGCATTTCTCTGGCGGGTGAAGTGGACATCATGGATTTGCCAGACATGTCTGCTGATATTGACCCTGCTGATATTCCACCGTTTACGGTAACTCTGGATGGGGCTATTTATCATTATAACCGTCCGTTAACTTCTGAAGAGCGCAGTCGGTATGATTTTATAAAGTCACTGCCAGGTTACGAAAGTGTGTCACCCGCACGTCTCAAAATGGATGCAATAGCTTACGTCCGTCATGAACAGATAAAAGCAGGTGTTTTTGAACAAATATCATCGGATTTGATCGTGGAGTTCGTTGAGGGTCGTATTACCAGAGAAGAGTTTCGTCATCAAAAAGAAGTATTTAGAGACGAATTCTTTGAAAGAACACGCTAAAGGAGATTTATCACAATGTTTATCAGAAAATACAATCCTGTTTTTGTAATATTTTTTCTTATTTTGACTACAACTGCTTTGCTATTGGCGAACACCATTATTAAAGGCGTAAATGATACGCTTCCTCAAGCAAATAAGGCTTATACTGATTTTGACGCTGAGAAGGATGATTATATTTCTTACTGGGTTGAGCTGATTGGGTTAGAAGCGGAACGTGCTGCATTGAATGTTGCGTATGACTCTAATACCTCTGAAATGGAGAGAGGTGCGATGGATTTGGCAATTGACGCGATTCCCACAGATTTTCAGATCTGGGGCAATGTCAAATCCACTGCCAAAAACGCAGCGAAGTTGGCGATCACCTATAGTGATGATTTGTCATTAAAGAAGGCGTTAGTGCAAAAAACGATTGCCATTCAGAAGAAAAAAGCAGCTGTTGCAACACAGCTGACGTTGGTGAATAGCACTTATAGTCACTATGTTGCTCACATCGGGGCGTTCAATAATAGCAATGAAACGCCCTCGGATGACGTAACACCTACGAAGAAAGGTAGAATACCGGATGGTGGGATCGGTGTTGATACCGACCTTTCGGTACCGTGCAGCAATCCCAAATGTGATACTGTTTACAAAGCCTCTGAATATGGACTTGAGAACATAGTATCTTTGTCCGAAACAAATCATTTAGTGGATCCTTGTAGTTATGACCATGCCTATAGGCATGGAGGGCTCGGTGAGAATTCTCATAGTCATGATTTAACGAGTCCGACTTATTGGAGGTGTCCTGGAAATAGGTCATGCCCAATAAGTCAATGGCACGTGCTGCAATGTCCGGGTGTGTGCGGTGAAAAGAATGTGATGCGATATAGGAACCCAGATGGTAGTTATATTTTCCACTTTTATACCCCTCATGAAGTTGATTGTAAAGAAAAAGTCCCAAGAGGGATCTCGAACTTATATTTGTTTAACGAGTGTCGTGGTATCTATTATAGCTGTGCTGGTGTGAGCACCTGTCCGAATGCTGAGAATCATATTGATAATGATGATCAAGAGGCGAATAATCCTACGACCCCGACGTATCATGCGTGTGGTGTTCATGAGTCTTGGCAATCGGGTGATCATTCACACGGCATACCTGCTTGTGGCAATGATACCCATGCGGGGTATGCGTGCCAGATCGGCAACGCGCATACAAAGCTTATTGCGAGTTGTAGTGTGACAAATGGCAATGGGGATAGTTGTACGGTGACAAGTTACTATGAATGTCAGAGGCATACACACCAGTATCCTGCTTTGATTTCGGGGCCGTGTGGACATAGTTATACATCTGCGGATGCGTATAATCATCGTTCAGAGACGTGTCCGACTAACAGTAGTGGGCAGAGTTGCACTTATGGTTCTTATTACGCGTGTTCACCGCATACGCATGCGTACTGACCGTAGGGGATAGTTTTAGTTTAGACTTGAACAGTTATGTCACGGGCAGTCCAACGTTCACGAGGAATGGGGGGCGGTTCCCCGCAGGCTTATCATTCAGTGACGGTGTGTTGAGTGGCACGGTGTTGAGTGTGGAATCCCGAGGCATCCGCTTTACCGCGACAAACACAGCGGGCTCCGTCGATAGTGAATGGATTAGGATCAACGTGACCGAATAGCCTCTCTTCTACACAACTCTTACAGGCAGGTATCCGTTTTGGATATCTGCCTTTTTTATTTCCTACCTATCTACTTCTCTTTGAGACTTTCTTTCATCCCTCTATTGATGCATCTTTGTACGTATGCGAGTGTATCTAATCCTTCTTCTTCGAGGCATTTTTGAAATTTCTCATCGCTGTAATATCTGAGTATTGT
>JAGFCB010000277.1 GCA_022394775.1 Candidatus Poribacteria bacterium | reverse complement strand
ATTGAACGGTTTCTTTCAGCGTAACGATAAACCGCCCATCGCTTGAGGGGTACACACAGGGCATACTCCCCGAAACGCGTTACAGGGCATTCTCGTAAGTTTTTTCAGCGACGCATTAGTTGAAAAAACTTGCCTCTTCATCAGAATTCTGCTATACTCTTAGAACCAGTCGGGTGGCACTGCTATGAAACGGATCCCACTCCGCTTTCTGCCACCCTCCTACCGTATTTGGGGGATAAGGGACTGGGACTGGGAAATCCAATGAAGAATATAGCAGAAATGTTCGATTCACAGCACCAAATTGCGATTTCAAATACTTATGCTCCGGATGCTGACGTTGTTCTCTATAACGGAGATTGTAGTGATTTGCTGACGGAGGTCCCGTCAAATTCTGTTGATTTAGTCATTACGTCCCCCCCATACAACATAGGCAAAAATTACGAGAAAAAAACGTCCTTAGAGTCATATCTAAAAAACCAGGAACCTATTATCTCTGAACTCGTTAGGGTGATTGCCCCTACAGGCAGCCTTTGTTGGCAAGTCGGGAACTACGTCAATAAAGGCGAGGTGTTCCCGCTTGATATTTACTTTTATGATCTTTTCAAAAACTTTGACTTAAAATTACGGAATCGAATTATTTGGAGATTTGGTCACGGCTTGCATTGCTCGAAGCGTTTTTCAGGGCGTTATGAAGTCATCTTATGGTTTACCAAGAGCGATGAGTACGTGTTCAATCTGGATCCTGTGCGTGTGCCTTCAAAATATCCAGGTAAGCGAAAGCATAAAGGACCGAATCGAGGTAAACTGTCAGGCAATCCATTGGGAAAAAACCCCTCTGATATTTGGGATGTTGTCAAACAGGACTGGGAAGAAGAAATTTGGGATATTCCGAATGTGAAATCAAACCATCCTGAGAAAACCGACCCCCCGTGTCAGTTTCCAGTGGAATTAGTCCAACGATGTGTATTAGCACTCACACACCCAAAAGGAACTGTTTTAGACCCATATTGTGGGGTTGGCTCTACAATTATTGGAGCGGTAAAACACGATCGCAAAGCGATTGCCGCGGAACAAGATTCTAACTACGTGGCGATTACTCGTGAGAGAATAGAGATGCTCGCACAGGGGAAATTACCGCTCCGTCCGTTAGGAAAACCCATTCACCAACCCACAGGAAAAGAACGCGTTGCCCAACTCCCTTTAGAATGGAAATAGACAATTAAAGTGAAACGATTATGATTATTGCTGCAGAGTATTCATTCAATGATGGGCATTCTATTCAAGAGACACACCCTTATCTCTTACAAGAGGTGAAGGATATTATCGCTACTGTTGATGCCTTGCACTCCAAAGTTAAGGAGAGCAAGGAGATCACGATGCCTGGCAAGATGTTATATAGTCCACCGAACCTTAATAGTGCTTTTGCCCAGGGCTTCGGGGCCAAAGGGTGGCAGAAAAAGCGTGTAACATGTCACTATTCGACGGACTACTACCGCCCCGGGTATTTACCAAAACAAATGCGTCCTGCTTACCGAGAAATAGATTTTCTAAAAGGCTGCCTTGGGGTGGAGATACAGTTTGGGAAATATGCGTTTATGGTTTATCAAAACCTCCGAGTCTAAAACTCCCATGCTTTAGCAGGGAGATACAGACTCGCCCTATTGAATTAGACCATGGGTCTCTATTGAAAAAAGAGTTGACTTTTGTTGTAAAATGTTG
>JAGFCB010000059.1 GCA_022394775.1 Candidatus Poribacteria bacterium | reverse complement strand
CCCTTTTGTCGATAGAATCTTGCTGTAATTTCACCGCACTCAAGATTGCCTGCTGCAGGTCGATAGTTTTCCGCACCATACTGGACTGATTAGAGGATCCTTGCGTCCGGATGATGTCAATGATATGCGTTGCTCTTTCATCGACGCGCTCAAGTGTCTCAACGACTTTTTTATTCTGATTGGTAAAATCTGTAGCGAGTGCGGTCATAAATGGGAGCACCTGCTGTCCTTTCGGGTCATCTTTGATGAAATCAACCCAATTCTCTTGATGGGCTTTGACTATATCGGCAAGTGCGGAGAAGCGGTGTATGAGTCGATTCCCCACTAAATTCTCTTGGAGGACGTTAATGCCTACCGTCACGCTGTTGATGGCGTTGCCGATATTGTGGAGGATGGTTTCAACAATTTCCAGTCGTCCTTGTGCGAATGCTTGCCTCAACGCTTCTTCGGCGATGACTCGATGCGTCACATCGCGGAAAACGACCACGCCTCCCTTCTCAGTACCTTCTTCGTCCTGTAACGGTCTTCCACTGACGCTGATAAAAACACCGTCAGGCACTTTCGGGTTGCGTACAAACATCTCTACCTCGTCTGAAGCCTCGCCTTTAAGGGCACGTGCGAGCGGCAGTTCATCTGCCGGAAAGGGTGTAACTCTATCGGGAAAAAAGAAACCGTAGGTGTCACTCCATTTATCAGGCTTTGTATCTATTGGACCGATTCCGATAATTCTTTCGGCACTTGGATTAAAAATTGTGAAGGCACCATTTGCATCGGCAGCGACCACCCCATCACTGATACTATTAAAAATGGTATCCGTCAGTTGAACCTGATTTTGCAGCTGCTGCATCGTTTGTTCCAGTTGCATCGCTGCTATTTTGTCCGCTGTGATGTCGCGCATAACGCACACGCAGGCTACAACCTCCTGATTCTCATCAAATAACGCAAGTTGCTAGTGTTTATTTAATGATAAGTGTAATCATGGTAGCAATAAGAAACAAAACAACTTTAATCTCAAATCCAGCGGCAGTCACAGCATGAATAGAGCGTGGCAACCGTTGGGTGATTAGACTATTTGTAACCTCCACCCGCTTCCTGCGGTGATGGTGTAGGTAAACCTCCCATG
>JAGFCB010000128.1 GCA_022394775.1 Candidatus Poribacteria bacterium | reverse complement strand
CTTGGACATGGTATCCTAATAATTAGGGGGTGGTTGCCGTGCGGAACATCTCGACAGAAAATCAGAAGATACGTGAACTGTTAGCAACTTTGAAGTTGTTGTCGCCTGGAACCCCGCTACGGGAAGGTATTGATTATATCAGCCAAGGTAAAACAGGTGGACTCATTGTTGTTGGCGATACCCCAGAAATCTTAGACTTGACAGAAGGCGGCTTTCGTATCAATTGCCAGTATACGCCCGCACGGCTGTATGAACTGTCAAAAATGGATGGCGCGATTATCCTATCGGAGGATATGAAACGGATCGTCCGCGCCAATGTGACACTAAGAGTAAATCCATCTATCCCCTCGACCGAAACCGGACTCCGCCATCGTTCAGCCGATAAATTTGCTAAACAGATAGAACATATAGTGCTGGCTGTCTCACAGAGTCGGAATACGCTCACCTTATATTTCAAAAACCAGCATTATATCTTCCGAGAACGTCCAGAACTACTGTCAGGCGCGAATCAAACCATGCTCGCACTTACACAGTACGTCAGGGCGATGCAGAACGCACTTACTATGTTGAATTGGGGAGAATTAAGTGGAAATATCACGTTAGCGGATGTTGTCACGGCTATCCAACTTTGTGAACGAGTACGCCGCGCTGAACAGGAATTAAACCTCTATAGAATCGAGTTAGGCACACAGGCGCAATCTATACAACACATCCCCGAACTCACAACTGAAATCGAAAGCGGACTTCTGATTACGAAAGATTACTATCACGAGAGTCTCCAGGACGAACCTGAAGCACTCGAAAGGATTATGGGTCTCGATGCAAACAGCCTCGCAAGTCGGCAAAATATCAGTGATGCGCTCGGATACCCGCATGATATTCAGAGCACTTTTGGGGCACTTGAACCGCGCGGGTACCGGATGCTGAGCCAAGTGCCTGGCATTCCTTGCAATATTGTTGAAAACATTATTCACGAATTCAAATCGTTAGATAAAATTTATACTGCCGGTATTGATGAACTTGCAGCGGTTGAGGGTGTCGGAAAGGCGAGAGCGTCAACAATCAAAGACACACTGGCGCAAATGAAAACCAAGACCGCTCAACCACATCTCCTTGCGTTACCTGTGTTTGATTAATACAGTCCGCTGCTATGTAGACAAAAAACTGGAAAATTAAGCTAAGCCAAAGAGAAAAAACAAAATTAATAAGGAGCCACAAAATGAAACAATTCATCGCTTCATCGCAGAAGTATAACTTCGCATTGCGTAGGATTTTGATGATCGGGTTGCTGCTCGTTCCTTTTGCCTTCGCAGGGTGTGGTGGAAAACTCGGAAAGATTGAAGCGCCTGTAGTTGATACGGCAATTGCAGACGCTGAGGCGGCTATTACAGCAGCAAAAGAGGCTGACGCGCCGTCGCTTGCCCCTGATGCATTTGAAGCAGCTAAATCCAATCTTGAAGCCGCGAAGACAGCCCTTGAAGAAAAAAGAGGGAATGATGCACTCCAGCACGCATACCAAGCGATAGCTGATGCGAAACTCGCTCGCAAAAATGCTATCAACATTACCACAAACTCGGAATTGAACGCAGCTATCTTGGAAAAAGAAGCGAAGGCGGAGGCACTCCGTAATAAACTCAGTGACAAGGAATCCGCCCTCAAACGCGCCGAGTCCGAAATGCAAACCATCCGTGGTGGGGAAGCGGAATTGAAACAAAAAGTTCGCGACCTTCAGAAACAGAACCGTGAATTGAACATTACACGTGAAAACTATAGCAACCAGGTCGCCGAACTCCTTAAAACTGTGGAAGAAATGCAGGCACGCGGACAGCGGGTGGAAACTGAAATCCAGAGCTACGGGAAGGAGATTTCGGCA
>JAGFCB010000043.1 GCA_022394775.1 Candidatus Poribacteria bacterium | reverse complement strand
CTTGAAGGAACGGACAGACAAATCGTTGCTTTGGCGACTATTGAAAACACAGTGTTTGTCGGAACACCTGAGGGACTCTATCGTATCAATCCAAGACATAATTCGACAACGGATATATGGGAAAAATTGCCGCTAACCACCACCAAAGTTGTCCACTCCTTGGCGACTGCTGAAAACAACCTCTATGTTGGAACAGGTCCCGACTTCGGATCCATTAATCGGGAGCAAATACATGAAGAGTTGTCCGCCGGGCAGTCTATGTGGGAAGTTTTCCGGTCAACCGATTTGGGTAATTCGTGGACTGAAATCACACCTACAACCGAGCCTGTCTTGAGGCTGTTCCCGGGCATTAAAGTTCTTACTGCTGGAAAAACGCTTTGGGCATTGGGATACACCGGATTCCAATGCCGATCCACTGATGCCGGGAAAACATGGACAGACCACGGATACAAAAAATTGGATCCGCTTTCAATGATGAATTCCTTTATGCTGAGTGTATCCCCCGCTGTTGGCATAAACGAAAATATCCTGTTCAAAGCCAGTCCTTTTGGACTTATCCGTTCAACCGATGCTGGTGAATCATGGCAGCCCTTTATGACAGGGATAGTAGGTACCAGAATATTTAACCTGATAGCGTTCAAAAACGCGCTCTACGGGAATACCGGGACCAATATCGCCAAATCCACCGACGGTGGGTTGTCCTGGAATACCGTACGCTTTGCTCCCCATACCTGGACACCGAAATCGGAATTGGATTCTGGCAGCCCGCTGTTTTTTTCAAGATTGGTGGTCGCTGACGGTGAACTTTACGGGATCACAACCATCCCAGACATAAAAGATGCCCTACGGATTTTCCATCTTTCCACAAAGGGCAGTACGCTGGCTCTTATTCAAGATTTCCCGTCTTTTCGTGCAAATCTCTCTATAGAAACACCAGAAACTCAATCACAGGAGACCTCCAAACAAAATAGCACCGACGATCTCGCTAACAATGCCGACCAAGCAAGTCAATCATCAGACACAACCCACCAGACCATAGCGTATCCTCGCAGGTTCGCAGTCGACGGCGATAGGTTCTATGTAGAATATAAACAAAGACTTTTCCGATGGAGACGCGGCGAACCAGGTTGGGTTGATACTGGACTGATAGATACCGCAGAGGTTGCCAGTGAGGACATCACCAAACGCTCTACGATTGCTGTTTCAGGCGAAACCGTCTACGTCGGAAAGCGCAACGGACATCTACTCCGATCATTTGACGCGGGGAACACATGGGAAGACGTGACTTCAATGCTGCCGCTACGCTTTCAGCACTTCAAGGAGATAGCCTTTGTCAACTCAAGCGTTTACGTTGCTACTAACGCAGGCGTTTTGACATCAGAAGATGGTGAAAATTGGCGCACGATAACCGATACAGAAGGCACGCACACTGTCATAGACCGAATCGCAATAGCAGACGAAACCGTTTATAGTGCTGGTGATACCGGTGTCTATCAATTAGATGACCGCGGTAGGTGGGAACAAATCTTGCCAGCCGTGCCAAATCGTGTCATTTCTCTTGTTATCAATGCTGACCAACTTTATATTGCTACCGAACGGAGCGGGATGTTTCATGCCTCGCTTGAAAAAGAAAACGATTGATGTTGACAGAGGCAGTCATAAAAAGCCTATAAAACTCGAAAATATAAGGAGAAAAGCATGGGATACTTTCGATCAGGATATCAGTGTCTGTTCAATCTATTGACGTTTTGTGTCTTTCTCGGATTTGTAGTCGTTTGTGGCTGTTCGGAATCCGAAAACCGCAACGCGTTCGCACCGGCAGAAACAACAAAGCACTCAGTCTCTGAAGAAATGGTGACTGAGGTGCTGAAGGCTGTAGAGAAAAATATGCGCGCCGCAGAAATAGAATTCGCACCGCAATTTGAGGCAGTGCCAATGGCACCGATGCAGAGGCTCCCTACGATTGCTGAGGTTATGGCACAGTTACGTCTGGAATTTCCCGGCAATGTTTTAGACGACGATTTCACAAGGATTCGAGAAATCATCGAGTCAAAAACCTACTTAGACTTCTTGAAACAGACCCACCCGCTGGAAAACCCGTTTCAGACGTTTGATGAGTTTTGGACGAGTGCCGCCGTGGATACAGAGAGGTTCCTGGAGTTTTTGAACGAATATTTTAAGCCACCGCATCCTGAACCTACAGGAGCAGATGTTAGCGTCCTTCATTATATGGCTTCACAGGAACGCCACATCAATATCCGTCTCTATCACGGGGAAGACATAGCACGGGATACTCGTTTTGAGATGTGGATGAATGAACCCGTGCACAGTTGGATAGAACAACGTTTTTTTATTGACGATGGCGTAAATGTTATGCTTTGGATAAAAGTTTTTGTCTATCACTCTATATTGGTCAAGGAATTGCAAGAGGAAGATCGGGCAAAAATCCAATCCTTTTTTGATGAACACGGGGTTCAAAAAGGGTTTTTACGGTTAGCACTTGAAGAGCCAGTGCGTCTCGGATACGTTCTCAAAGATTTTACCGATGTTAAAGTATTCAAAAAATGGGTGGAGGGAGGTTTTCGCAAAAAATGAAATACATATACGTCTATCTCTTTCTGGGGATCTCACTATTTTTCGCGTGCCAATCGAGTCCCGATCCAAGTGTTCTTGAACCTGAAAGGGAGAACATTGACACAGAGGTTGGTATTGAACCGATCGCACGACCCCCAACACCCGAGGAAACGTTTGAACAACTCAAACGTGAAAACCCTGGTAATATTTTAATTGAGGACTTCAAAACGCTCCGACGGCTTGTCACGTCTAAAACTTATTTAGACTTCCTCAGACGTAACCATCCGTTAGAAGATCAATACCGGACGTTTGATGAGTTCTGGGAACTTGCAGCCTCTCATCCGTCACGATACCTGCCATTTTTAAAGCAGACGCTTGAGAAACCTGACGAAGAAGATGCCGCGAATACACATCTTTTCGCAGTACACTACAAACACGTTATAACCCGTGGATACCATGGTGAAGATCCTGATACTTTTCAGGACGAATTGAAGAAGTTACTGGACGATCCCGGAATGGATATAGCCTTTAAGCATTTTGTAGACAAAAAGCATAATGTTTTAAATGGGTTAGATCTCATTTTCTTTACCCTGGAAATCAACCTTTACGTTGGAAAAACTGAGCGGGCGGATGCTGCACTCGCTAGTGAACTCTTTGATAGACACGGCGAGCATGACGCGCTTATTTGGCTCGCGCTCAAGGATCCCGTGTTAATCGGATATATCCTCAAAGATTTTACGGACGCTGACGTGCTACGGAGATGGATGGCAGGAAAGTTTCATCCATAAGATGTTTCGCACCGTGTTTGAAAAAGAAAAGGATTGATGTTAACAGAAAATTTCTCATTTCGTCGCGCCTGGTTCAGTTTTCATAATTTTTTTTATCGTTATGCACCTTTTTGACCTTTAAATTGTATCATTAAAGTGTAAATAAAGATTTGGGGACTCCCAAATTAATAGTTTTACACCCAAAGGAGTATAGCATGAAAAAAATAACCCTTTTGATTTTAACCCTACTCTCCATTTTCACGGTTACCTTACCCCTTGCTTCTGCAGAAGAGTATTTCCATACTCGGACGCTCACAGGACATAAAATCTCTGTCCAAGCAGTCGCATTCAAAGACGACAGTACGCTTATCAGTCTGGGGCAAGATAGCACGCTCCGGTCCTGGAATCTGGATACCGGTGCACAGCACTGGCGTACCGAAGTTGGGATCTTCTTAACGGCTGATCTGGCCATTTCGGCGCAGGATACGCGCTTCGTGGTTTATGCTGGCGGAATATTTTTTCGACCTTATATCGGGATGGTTTATACGGATGATGGAGACCTCAGAGGGGACCTCATCGGGCATACAAACACCGCCAATACCTTAGACTTTAAACCAGGCACTTCTACGCTCGCCAGTGGGAGCGACGACGATACAATTCGTATATGGGATTTAACGTGGAACGCATGGAGAAATCGCCCCGTGCGGACCCTGCGTGGCCATAAGAATAATGTCGAGTCGGTCGCCTGGAGTCCTGACGGAACAATGCTCGCCAGTGGGAGCAAAGACCGCACGGTACGCTTGTGGAACCCAGACAACGGTAAAAATACTGCCATCCTTCGTGGACATGAGAAAACGGTCAAGGCGGTCGCGTGGAGTCCTGACGGAACAATGCTCGCCAGTGCCGGTGAAGACCAGACAATCCGTATCTGGGATCCGACAGATACAGATTCTCCGTTATATGTCTGGGAGGGTCATACACGTAGTGTCAACACATTGGCGTTCCATCCGACTGCGTCGCTCCTTGCCAGTGGTAGTAGCGATGGCACAATCCGCTTATGGAACCCCGCCACTGGGACCCACGAAGCCACCCTTACCGGGCATAGCAGTAATGTGAATACAATCGCATGGAATTCTGATGGGTCACTTCTTGTGAGTGGGAGTAGTGACGACACAATCAGATTGTGGGAGCCACTCGCAGCGGTTGATATAACAGGGGACGGTAGTGTTACATATCTTGACATTATTGAGGTGGCAGAGAACTACGGAAAAACTGTTGTAGATGGCGCGAACCCACGCGCAGATGTCAACAAAGATGGCATCGTTGACATTGAGGACCTTATTGTTATTGCTAAGGCAGTGGATTCTCAAGCACCAGTAGATTTCCAAGCGGCACCTATGCTCGCGCAGCGGGAAGGCTATTTCTCCTTTACCGCAGAAGAGGTGCAGCAATGGATTCAAGACGCACGAAATATCGGCGCGGACGCACAGACAATCGCTGTCTTGGAACAACTCTTGGCAGTATTGACACAGAGAGCACAACCTACACCAGAGAAAACGGCTCTCTTGGCGAACTATCCCAATCCATTCAATCCTGAGACGTGGATACCCTATCAGTTAGCAAAACCAACGGAAGTCACTATCTTCATTCATGCCATAGATGGTGTTTTGGTCCGGACGCTGCCATTAGGCGAAATGCCTGCAGGTGTCTATCAGAGTAGATCTCGTGCTGCCTATTGGAATGGTAAGAATACACTCGGAGAGCAAGTCGCAAGTGGTGTCTATTTCTATACGCTCAAAGCGGGGCAGTTTACTGCGACGCGGAAGATGTTAATTCGGAAGTGAACTCATTTTTTATTTCACGATAAACAAAATTTCTGTTTTCGGAGGAATCAAAGTGAAATCTATTTTTATTTTTGCCGGGATCGCCATCGCGATGCTCTGTCAACTCGGCTGCTCTCTTGATGAAGAGCAAACACAATCTGAGAATCCTATAACGAACGATGCAACATCCGTTCTTAACGCCCCACGTTTTGTCGGAAATGTTGTACTGGAAAATATGTATGAGGATGAAGCTGGGAAACTGGTAAGCAAGACACCACTGGAAATCATTACCGTGCTTGAAGGCACTGGCAAAGTCAGTCTTCAGGCTCGATTTCGGTCAGTTAAAGAGGGACCTTATGGATTACCCGTCTACGAATGTGAACTGATTGGTGAATCCGCAGAGATTGCCCGGGGAATGTCAGGCAGCCCTGTCGGTCCCCCAGGACGTGTTATGGGTGCTCTCGCTTTCGGATACTGGTATAGTAAACCACCGCATCGGTTCTTGGTCACACCCATTGATTATATGGAGACAGCCATAAACCATCCAACGTTTGGTGAATTTTTGAATGGAGAGGCGGCACCCGCTGCACCTGCACTGGCGATGAATGCTACGTACGCGCCAGTTAAAACACCTGTGA
Organism: Candidatus Poribacteria bacterium; assembly: GCA_022394775.1. Classification (GTDB taxonomy): domain Bacteria; phylum Poribacteria; class WGA-4E; order WGA-4E; family WGA-3G; genus WGA-3G. The sequence goes on along the minus strand of JAGFCB010000043.1, from coordinate 32,009 downwards.
TAATGACAGGGATCCAGCCCCACAGAATTCAAGAACTTTCTTCGCATCTCTCTGACTCAAAATTCGATTTTGTTGAATTGGTTGGTGATATCGGCGGCGCGCCTGCAGCACCGCCTGCAGATGTCACAACAAAACTCTTTGCGGGGGATATGATTGGTGCCGCCATCGTTACAGGAGATGTCACGAACCTCATTGGCTATGGGACAGTGACACAGGTTTATGATGATAAATTTGTAGCCTTCGGTCACCCATTCTTTGCAGACGGGCAGTCTGCACTACCGGTATATAGAGCTGTAACCCATGGAATCATGTCCAACTTGGCAGCATCAACTAAATCTGTCTCAGCGTACGGAAATCCGATCGGGACAATAACTAAAGACCTACATCCTGGAATTGTAGGGGAGCTCGGTCCGGGCCCCGCAATGATTCCAATAAAGGTCTCTTACCGTCCCGTTAATAACACGCCTATAGAGAAACATCACGTTGTCGCTTACGGACAAGAGTGGGCACTTTCGTACGTTGCCGCAGTAACAATGGACGCAATTCGGATGGAGCGGAACGCTGCGACAGTTGAAGGAGCTGTAACGCTTCACTTTCAAGAAACCGAAACTGTGTATACAGAAAAGTTTCGGACAGTCTCTTCAAACCCATTTTTCGATGTGTTCATAAAGACAGGGTCAATTATTAACGCGTTCACTAATACACTTACAAACAACGCGGGCAAAGCAACCTTGAAAGCTGTGTCGATTTCTATCGTGGACAAACCGCAAATTGCCACAGCCGAGATTGACGAAATTATTGTCCCTGCTGAAGTGATGCCTGGAGAACGCTTCACAGTTTCGGTTGTGCTACTTCCGCACTGGAGCACTGCCGGTGCTGAGCGAATAATTGAAAAAGAAGTTACACTCGATATCCCTGATGGCTTCCCGATGGGTGAAGCAAATCTCACGGTTTCCGCTGCTGCCGATGAATCGACTGACAGCACAGAACTCACACAACTCTTCGGCGATGTTTTCGATGAACTCTTAGATACGGAAGAAGACGAGGACGAAAAACCGTTGCCAAGGAATCTTGACGAACTCATCCGTCAGAAGGAAGAAGATCAGATAGATGCGGGGTTAATTACAATAACCCTCACACCATCAGGCTTTGGTGGATTACCGTTACCAGAAGGTCTTCCACTGCCGGAAGCCCTCCCGGTTCTAAATGATCCTGAGGAGCGGAGTATAGAAACCGAACTCATTATTGAAGGCTTTATCGTAACTGGGTCTAAGGAGGCACAAATTATGATCAAATAGGACTGACTCACTTCCCTGGTAGGTGCAGTTTCCTAACCGCACCGATTGCGTCATGATAGACCTAATTCTCTGATTTTGTGTAAGTCCTGTTTAAAGTAGGAGACAGAGAAGCGGGTGTGCCAGTGCGATAATAATCTCAGAACACTCTATATTGTATGGACAGGTATCCGTGCCTGTCCATACGGTATTATGGCAGCAATTTCCGCAACGTTTGGATTAGCGTACTCTCCGAAAACCACTTGCCTGCTACGCGCCACACACTGCTCGAAAACGTCGGATACACATGGATCATCCCGCTCAACTTTCGCAACGGTATTCCTGACTGCATCGCCAGCACATATTCATGAACGACTTCTCCGGCATTGGCACCGACAAGATGAACGCCGAGTATCTTCCCTGTCCATCGGCTTGCGATAACCTTACTGAATCCCTGCGTCTCGCCTTCCGCAACGGCTCTGTCAACGTCCGATTGGTCAAGTGTGAACACGTCAACGTCCCCATGTGCCTCACGCGCCTCTGCCTCGGTGAGACCACACCGCGCAATCTCCGGGTCACAAAAGGTTGTCCACGGCACGACGGCATAGTTGATTGTGTTGGAAAGCGGGAAAAAAATATTCCGAAGGAGCAACTGCGCTTGGAAAGCGGCGACGTGTGTGAATAGGTAATGTCCGATCACATCGCCTGCAGCGTAGATGTTTTTGACGCTCGTCTGGAGTCTGTTGTTGACTTCGATCCCCCGTCTGCCTACTTGAACCCCGATTTTGTCAAGTCCTAATCCTTCAACATTCGGGGCGCGTCCAGCAGCAATCAGGATTTTGTCAAAGGTCTGTTCTACTGTTCCGCTTTCGCTACCATCGAACTGGACGTTTATACCCTCTTCGCTTTCGGAAACTTGCTCGATATTCGTATTGAGTCGGATCGCAACACCTTCCTCTCGCAGGTAACACAGCATCTGTTCGGAGACATCGGTATCCTCTTTTGTAAGGATACGTCCGCTCCGTTGTGCAATCATCACATCGGCACCGAGACGATGAAACGCCTGTCCGAGTTCAACACCGATCGGCCCCGCACCGACAACAAGCAGTCGTTCTGGAAATTCTTCTAACTCCCAAACAGTTTCACTGTCGAGATAGTCACAAGATTCTAACCCGGGTATAGGCGGCGCGACCGGACGCGAACCGGTACTTATCACAAACTTTTTGCTTTTGAGCGTGCGCGTCTCTCCGTTTTCGGTATCTTCTACAACGAAAGTATCGCTTGATTCAAAATGCCCATCTCCGAAGATGACATCGACACCCATTTCACGGAACCGCTCCGGGTTGTCGTGCTCTTCTTCTATAGCGTGTTGCGTCCCTCGGACATACGCCATCACGCGCTGCCAATCAGGTGTGGTTTCTGGGACAGTAATGCCGTATTTCTCTGCGTTCCGGATGGAATTCGCCACCTTCGCCGCTTTCAATAAGGCTTTGGAAGGCACACATCCTGTCCAGAGGCAGTCGCCACCGATGCGATGCTTCTCCACAAGTGCGGTTTTTTTGCCTAATCTCGCCCCCGCCACAGCAAGCACGAGTCCCGCACTGCCGCCGCCAATAATTGTTAAATCGTACACAGCCACGATTCCACCTCCCTGTCGCACCGCCTACCGTTGTTGACGCAGTACTTCACCGGGTAATTGTCCCGTCACGGTGCCATCTTCAACAACTGAAACGCCGTTAACGAACACCCAGTTTACACCGACAGGGGATTGGACTGGATCGAACCATGTGGATTTATCCGCAACCGTATCAGGATCAAAAACAACGATGTCCGCGGCGAGTCCTTCACGGATTCTACCGCGATCGGAGAGTCGGAAACGTTCGGCAGGGAAACCGCTCATTTTGTATATCGCTTCTTTCAGCGAGACGAGTTGACGTTCCCGCACAAACTTGCCGAGATACTGCACAAAACATCCGTAACTTCGAGGGTGCGGGTGCGGGATATTGTAGACCCCATCGCTCGCAATCATCATACGCGGGTGGCTTGCCGTCTGGTTCAAGATACGTTCATTTTCTTCGGGTGATGTTGCCCATGGCATCACAAAAGTCTCAATCGCGGCTTCTTCGCAGATGAGATCGAAGGCGAATTCCTCGTTAGATTTACCTTCACTTTTCGCGGCTTCAGCGAGCGTCATACCGATGAACCTACCCGAACGGTTGTAACCCACAATCTGGCTACCGTCGCGTAATTCACCGCGTAGGTGTGCGATCGATTTTTCTCGGACTTCTGGGTTTTCGAGATGTGCTAACATATCGTCGGGGGCACCGGTTTGATACTCCATCGGGAGCATCATGGCGAGATGCGTCATGCCTGCAGGATAGAGGTAGGATTCAAAGGTCAAATCGATCTGTTCTTTCTCAACCCGCTCAAGTATATCAGCGACTTCATCGTCTACCCGCTCATGCGAGATATGCACAGGGATCCCGGCGCGTTCTGCAAGCTCAATCGTCTCCTCCCACGCCTGTTTTCTTCCGAGGATACGGTATCGGATATGTGCTGCATAGATTGCATCGTAGGCTTGAGCGATACCTGAGAGATACACAAGTTCATTCAAATCGGCATTCGCAGAGGGTTGATAGTCCAATCCTAAGCAAAGACTACAAGCACCTTCCGCTAACCACCTATGGGTTATGCGCCCCATTGCTAACTTTTCATCATTCGTTGCCGGACGGGGATCCCAACCCATCACACCGAGCCGAACAGCGCAGTGTGGTACTTGTGGATAGAGGTTCGCAGGGATTCGCCCATGGAACATATCGAGATACGCTTCGAGGGTCTGCCAGTTGAGTGTCAGTTCGGCATCGCCGTAGGCAAACTGCGTGTAATGCCACAGTTCTTTCGCCTGCTCTGGCGGTAAGGGTGCCCATCCAAAACCGTCTGGTGCGGCTAAATGCGTCGTTACACCTTGACTAACAGCCGCGAATTGGTCGCGTCCACCGAGCAGGGCGATTTCGGAATGCACATGCACATCGACGAAACCGGGACAGACGACCTGTCCTTCCGCAGAAATTCGATGCGAAGTCTCTGCCTTTGTGAGGTCACCAATTGCGGCGATTTGGTCCGCCTGAATACCGATGTCCGCAATAAACGGTTCGCGTTTACCGGTTCCATCAACAATATTGCCACCAGAAATGATTTTATCAAATGTCATAGAATGCTCCTCTATTGTTGATCCAGTCTATCATCAGGGGCGGTATATGTCAACAGAAAACTTAGGGAAAAACGCCTATCGAATCACCACCCTCACCGCGATTTCCTTTGACAAAAAACCTGATGCCTGATACAATAGCAATTGAGATTCAGATTAAATTTAAACGGGTACTTTAACCCGAAACAGGAGGAAAATCATGCATCAAACCCACACCTTCATCAAGACACCGTCGACAGGTCTATATTCCACATTAGGGATAGTTTTACTGTCATTAGCGATGGCGTTGAGCGGTTGTGGTGAAGATCCTTCTGGGGGAAGCGGGTTCACGGATGTAGGACGCGGTGAACCTATTATAGTTGATTCCGCCTTAGCAATCAGTGTCTTTGATGACAGACCAGATGGTATTACGAACACTTTCTCCGCCGGGATCAACGAACAGGTATACTTATGGATCTTATGGGCAAACATCACAGAAGAACATACAGCTGAAGTCTCATGGTTCTCACCGGAGGAGGATATTGAGGACCCACCCTTTTGGAGCGAGAAACAGACCTTTACCTCAACAACCGGCGATAAAATTACGTGGTTTTATATCGATCTACCCGAACCAGCCATTACTGGTGAGTGGTTCGTTGAAGTCTACCTTGATGGCGATCTCTTTGAACGGAGCCATATTTTCTGGGTAGAATAATAAGGGTGAACAACCAGCAGATGGAGAAAAATCATGGATAGACTCAGAATTGCACATATCGGTACAGGTAGACGCGGTGCAGGTACCTACCTTCCCCTTATCTCAAAATTGACCGATGATCTCGAGTTAGTCGCTGTTTGCGATCCACGCGAAGACAGCGTTAGCGAACAAGGTGAAAAATACAGCGTCCCCACTTACACAGACACGGAGCAGATGTTGGATACAGTGAAACCTGATATCTGCGCAATTGTGATTACACCGAGCAACAATCACATCCCCGGTTTGCTCTGTTCTGAACGGGGTATCAGTTATTGTACAGAAACACCGATTGATACCGATCTCGGATGGGCGGACAAGATGATCGCATCCGCACAAGAGAACAGCATAAAACTCGAGGTCAACGAAAACTATTATCGTGTGCCTACAGAGCGGATCAAACGGGAGATGATTCTCGCCGGGATCTTCGGCAAAGTCAATGTCGCTTACAATGACTTCCGAGGTCACGGCTACCACGGGATTGGGCTTATCCGCAGCTACGTCGGTTTTGATAACGAACCTGTGCAAGTTTACGGTTTCCGAAAAGGGTATAGCGTCCAAGAACACGTCTGGCGGCAAGGGCAACCTACGCGCGATACTGAGGATTGGCAACATGCAGTGATTGAATTTGAAGACGGTGCTGTCGGAATTTTCAATTTCAGTGGTCTCTCCTACGGTTCGCCATTGCGCGGCTTTAACGGTTCAAAATTCTATGCAGAACGCGGGATGTGTTTCCGAGACAACGCCGTCATTTTGAACGACACCGCCGATGCACAACGCGAGATTACTATCTCACGCAGGATCGATACCGTTGATGGTTACGAAACCTTAGCTGCCCTCGTTGCGGATACTGACCCGGAAGTGGTATGGGAAAATCCGTTGCGGAATTATCCGCTCAGCGATGGTGAAATCACTGTCGCTTCGGAACTGATGAGTCTTGTTAATGCTGTTCGCAATGATACAGAACCCGAATACGGTGCCTACAACGGTCGTAAAGATCGGGAGATTGATGTCGCAATGGCACGTTCATGGTCAAACAACGGGGCACCTGTTACCTTTCCCTTTGAATACGAGAAACGTTAAACAACACATTCTCTACGACGCGGTACGTTACATTTTGCTTGCCGTTTGCGCTGAGATTCTGTATACTTAAAAAAGGAAAAAGCAAAGTAAAAAAGGCAGAAAATGTAAGGGGAATTTCTTATGTTGAAAAAAAGTAGGTCGGTTTTCGTTCTCTTATTCATCTTCGGTTTCAGCGCGACATTGATGGGAAACGAGTGGGCAAACTACTATTTCCCGGATGCAGTCGGTAGTTACTGGACTTATGAAGACCAAGACGGTGAGGAATTAACACGCTACGCCATAGCACCCGAAGAAATTAATGGGGAAACCTATCGTGCTTTTAGTTACGACCCAGTCTTGGAGGACTGGGCAGACTATCAGTATTATGTTCATCCGTATTTCTACCAAGTCAGCGACGACTGGATCGCGTTCTTTATCGGTGAAGATATAGAAAACGCGACACGGGCGATCACAGAACAGCAGTGGAACGAAGTTGTTACACTAATGAAGCAACAAATGAACAACCAGATGCCACCAGGCGTAACCATCGACCTTGATGTGACATACGAACTTGATGTCGAAGCACAAGACTATTTCTACTTTCTACCAACGCCGGCTACATACAATGAAGAATGGGAGGCACTGCGTGTTAATACGAAAGTAGACCTGCAGATCAGTATCACAAGCAATTTGGAAAGTTTTCCGCCAACAAGCCAAGCTATCACAATGTTCCTGACCCTCGTTGAGACTGGAAACGTCACTGGCACGGAGACCGTCGAAACGGCTGCTGGCACGTTTGAAGATTGTCTAAAGATTGAGTATACAGTAGATGCCACAATAGAAACGAACCCAGAAATACCTGAAGCCAAAAGCATGTTCGCAGATGCATACGGTGGATCAGTGACAACACTCTGGCTCGCTCCTAATGTCGGTATCGTTCAAATGCTACAAGAATCCAAAAGTACCGATACCGTAAAAACCCTTGAATTAACGAATTATGAAATCAAGTCTACCGAGTCAGGAAGCACCGAAAGTAAGTAACCCTGCTTTTTGAACAGCCCCTTTCGGGAATCGCTGCGTTTTACCGTGCGTAGCAAAAGGAACCTCTCATGTTGAAAAAAATTAGATCGGTTTTCGTTCTTTTATTTATTTTTAGCTTCAGTGCTGTGTCTATGGGAAACGAATGGGCGAATTACTATTTTCCAGATACAACCGGCAGCTACTGGACCTACGAAGACCAAGATGGTAACGAATTAACGCGCTATGCGATAGCACCAGAAAGAGTCGATGGTGATACTTATCGCGCCTTCAGTTATGATCCCGCTTTGGAAGACTGGGCAGACTTTGAACATTATGTCCTGCCATATTATTATCAGGTCAATAACGACTGGGTGCAGTTCTTTGTCGGCACTGAAATCGAGAATTCGATTAAGGCTTCCACAGCTCGGGATTTGGAAGATATTCTACCATTGATGCGTGAACAAATGATGCAAGATTTACCTGAGGAATTAAATGCTTCCCTTGATTTGACTTACGATATTGAGGTGGGGTCGCAAGATTTTTTCTATCTTCTACCGACACCTGCTACATACAATGAAGAATGGACAGCTCTTGAGCTAAATGTTGAACTGACCCTAACAATAAATTTCGAGGGGATCCCTGAAGAATTAACTGGAGGCGCAGCACCGACCATCAAAACCCAGGGTACCGTCGTAGAGACGGGGGTCGTCACTGGTACAGAAACCGTCGAAACATCCGCTGGCACGTTTGAAGACTGCTTGGTAATTGAATACCAGACAGATGAAATGACCCAGATAACAATATCTGTACCCGGACTCGGGCAACCGGAACCTGAAGAGAAAAAAGGGACGACTGTGACGACGCTCTGGTTGGCACCCAATGTCGGGATCGTCAAATTCAAACACGAGCACCCAGAGGCTGACGAGGCAAAAGAAGAACTCGGATTGTCGCCGGACGGAGAGCGAACGCTTGAATTAACCAGTTATGAAATCAAAGGCTCGCCTTCGGAGGAGTAATGAGTATTTTCCCTACCTATCGTCCGAGGCGACTTCGCGGAAATGAAAACCTACGCCGATTGGTTCGCGAGACAGCACTCTCTATCGACAATCTCATCTACCCGATGTTCGTCGTTCACGGGCATAATACCGCGACCGAAATTTCTGCGATGCCGGGATGCTATCAGTACTCGGTTGACACCCTCGTCACTGCCGCGAAAGAACTCGCTACGCTCGGAATCCCTGGGACAATTCTCTTCGGTATTCCAGCATCGAAAGATCCACTCGGTACCGAGGCGTACGCCGATGACGGTATTATTCAACAGGCAGTCCGCGCAATTAAAGACACCGTGCCAGATCTGCTTGTAATGACTGATGTTTGTCTCTGTGAATACACCGACCACGGGCATTGTGGGGTTATCGAAAACGGAGATGTCCAAAACGATCCAACGCTGGAATTGCTCGCCAAAGAGAGTCTTTCGCACGCCCGCGCCGGTGCTGATGTCATCGCCCCGTCAGATATGATGGACGGTCGTGTCGGTGTGATTCGCGAAGCATTGGACGAAAACGGGTACGAGAATCTACCCATTATGGCATATTCCGCGAAATATGCCTCCGCCTTTTACGGTCCCTTTCGCGAAGCAGCAGAATCCGCGCCTCAGTTCGGGGATCGCCGATCCTATCAGATGGATCCACCGAATGCAGAGGAGGCGTTGCGGGAAGTCGCACTTGATATTCAGGAGGGGGCGGACATTCTCATGGTGAAACCCGCGCTCTCCTATCTGGATGTAATCCATCGCGTCAAGACGGAATTCCAGGTACCTGTCGCCGCCTATAACGTCAGCGGTGAATATGCTATGGTGAAAGCAGCAGCACAGAACGGTTGGATCGACGAGCAGCGGGTCGCATTGGAACTTTTAACCAGTATCAAGCGGGCAGGCGCGGATATGATTTTAACCTATTTCGCGAAGTCCGTTGTCGAATGGCTCAACGATTAGGAGTTGTATCAGAAACCCGTTTTTTTGATCATCAACTCGTCTTCCACATTATTTTATAAAGGCGCGAGTTGATGGTCAAAACGGAAAAAACGGAGCAGAAACCCAATATTTAAAAGAATTGGAGGAAATGGTTTGGAGAGCAGTAAATCTTTAGCTGCATGGCAAAAATCACAGCAGTTTATTCCCGGCGGGGTCAACAGCCCTGTCCGAAATTTCAGTAAAGTCGGTGGACACCCGCGTTTCATCGCACGTGGCGCAGGCGCGAAAATATACGACATTGATGGAAACGAGTATGTTGATTATGTTGCGTCTTGGGGTCCCTTAGTCTTGGGACACGCACATCCAAGCGTTATCGAGGCTATCAATGCAGCAGCGTTGAACGGCACGAGTTTTGGTGCACCGACACCATTAGAAGCAGAACTCGCTGAAACCATCGTTAACGCAGTGCCTTCGATTGAACAGGTCCGCCTTGTTAACTCAGGAACCGAGGCAACAATGAGTGCAATCCGTGTCGCTCGCGGGTACACGGGTCGCGATAAAATCCTCAAAATCGATGGATGCTATCACGGTCATGTGGACTACCTGTTAGCGAAAGCAGGGTCCGGTGTAGCAACATTTGGTCTCTCTGATAGCGGCGGTGTCCCGGAGGATTTCGCACGTAATACGCTCACTGTCCCCTTTAACAACCCCGACGCTGTACGTGAAACAGTAGAAGCCAATCGAAACGAAATCGCCTGTCTCATTCTCGAACCCATTATGGGCAATATGGGCATCATCCCACCCCGTGATGGATACCTCAATCAACTCCGCGAAATTACTGAAGAACACGGGATCGTGCTTATCTTCGATGAAGTCATTACCGGTTTCCGAGTGGCGTATGGCGGCGCGCAATCTTTTTATAATGTCACACCCGATATGACGTGTTTAGGGAAGATTATCGGTGGCGGATTGCCTGTTGGCGCGTACGGCGGAAAACAGGAGATCATGCGGTGTGTCGCGCCAGAAGGCGATGTCTATCAGGCAGGAACACTATCCGGGAATCCGTTAGCAGTTACTGCGGGTATAACAACACTCAAAAAACTATCTGAACCGGGGACTTACGAACAACTCGAAAATCGCGCTGCTCTCCTCGCAGAAGGTCTCGCCGCGGCAACCGAAAAACACGGGATTGACGCTTGGCACAGTCGCGTGGGTTCAATGTTGATGCTCTACTTCACACCTGAAACCGTCACGGATGCTGATGGTGCACGCACAGCAGACACGGAACGTTTTCGGCAATATTTTTGGGGGCTCCTGGCGCAAGGCGTCTACGTCGCTCCGTCTCAATTTGAGGCAGGGTTCGTCTCCTTAGTCCACTCCGAAGACGATATTAACAAAACCATTCAAGCCGCAACAGAGGTATTGGCGAACCTCTCTTAGCAGTTATAAGTTATCAGTTCGGTTTTTCTGCGAAAAACCTTTCAGTTATAGGTTAAAGCGTCCCATTGTGGCTGGGACAACAAAAGCAACCGCCACAAGAGATTAACTTACGTAACTTATAACTCTGAAAACCATTACATTATGTCCAACTTTAATCAAATCGTTGAATTAATCGCTGATGACCTCAGTGCTGTTGAGGTAAAACTCACCGAGCAGACTGCCAGCGAGTATAGTTTCGTTGATATGGCTGTCCAACATGTCGTGGAGGGTGGCGGCAAACGGCTCCGTCCTATCCTCGTTGTGCTTTCTGCAAAGGCCTGTGGATATGAGGGTAGCGATGCACACACGCTTGCTGCTGTTGTCGAACTCATCCATGTTGCCTCCCTCGTTCACGACGATGTGCTTGATGAAGCCGCGATCCGGCGCGGACGCGAAACGTTACAGACGAAATGGGGCAATAAGGTCGCAGTCCTCGTCGGTGATTATCTCCATGCGCGCGTCCTATCCATGCTTGTCTCTCGCCGTTCTGATGACCCAGCAATGGCGATCCTCGCGGATACCACACAAGCGATGTGCGAAGGTGAAGTTATACACGCATACAAAAGCGGCGATTTTGACATCTCCGAAGCCGAATACCTCAAAATCATCAGTTTCAAAACCGGTAAGTTAATCGCGGCATCCTGTACCCTCGGCGCTCACCTCGGAAACCCAACAGATACAAAACAGATTGAAGCACTCACGGTCTACGGACAACAAATTGGAACCGCTTTCCAAATTGTAGATGACGTGCTCGATTTCACAGAGGATCCAGATAAGTTAGGGAAAAACACATTCGGTGACCTTCGTGAAGGGAAACTCACTTTCCCGATCATCTATGCCCGAAGCGTCTGCGATGACGATGAGAAACGGACCCTTGAAAAGATGCTGAACCCTAACACCGATGAAACCGACGCTATCACTTTTGTAGAAACTCTGTTCCAACGATATGGTGTCGAACCCCACTGTTTGGAGGTTGCCCAAGGCTACGCTAACCGTGCTAAAGCCGCGTTAGCGAGTCTACCTGCAACACCTGCCCGCGCCGCACTGGAACAACTTGCAGACTACGTCGTTTCGCGCGAGTCATAAGGAATAGTTTTCAGTACTCAGTTGTCAGTTTTCGGTTAAAGATAAGGTTTGATTAACCAGAGTCCCTCTTAACTGATGGCTGATGGCTGACAACTGACAGCCATTAAAATGTTTTATCCCGCGTACATAAACCTTCAAGATCGGAAGTGCCTCGTTGTCGGGGGCGGTACTGTTGCGGAGCGGAAAATCGTCGCTATGCTCGTCAGCGGTGGTGATGTGACTGTGATTAGTCCGGACGCAACAGAATTAGTCGCGTTTCTGGCGCGTATCGGTACCATCCGCTGGTACAAACGGCAGTTAAAGGCGGGCGATACACGCGGCTATTTTCTCGTCTGCGCTGCTACCGATTTCACGGATATTAACACAACTGTCTTCACAGAAGCATACGAAAAGAACAAAATTCGCTTAGTCAATGTGGTTGACGTTATCCCCCAATGTACCTTCGCTGCCGCATCCGTTGTAACGGATGGCGAACTGATGCTCAGCATCTCAACAAGTGGTAAAAGCCCCGCAACGAGTCGCCGTATCCGTGAACACTTTGAACAGATACTGAACGCCACTTCGTTATACACACTCGGATACGAAGATGGCAAACCGGTACCGATTGCCAGTGAAAGAGAAGGGCAGGGGCTGCCCTATCCGGTCTATCTTCTATTGGCAAATCGCACGTGTATCGTCTTATGTGAAAAAAGAACGCCAGAAATTGAACGTCGTATCTCATTGCTACATAAGTGTGGTGCGTCTGTGTTATGTCCGGCACCCAACGAAATGAAACCGCATCACCTTGAAGATGCGTTCCTTGTGATTGCAAACGAGCCAGCTGTGGTAGGTGCATTTTGTGAAAGTGAAACCGGATTCATTCGGGAATATCTTGATGAACCGAGTGCTGGCACCTACTTCACCCCGGATATTGTGATAGACGACAATCTAATAATTAGTGTGTCGGTTCAAAACAGTAAAGATATTGACAAAACGAAGCAGTTCTTTAAGAAACTCGCCAACCAGTTTGAGAACAAGGGGTACGGCGCATTCATCGAATTCCTTGGAAAACGTCGTTCTGAAATTCTCAAGACTTTTCCAACGCCTAAAAAACGCGCTGATTTTTTTGACGCACTCATTGACTACGTTGAAGATTCGGTATCGGGGTTACAAACCCCTCCTACAACCTGTTGTCTCGGTCTCACAAATCCTGAATGTTCTGCTGAATGTCTTTTCAACTGGGTTCGACACGGCAAGTTGGAACGTGCCGATACCTTTACAACAAACCTATTGGAGTCGCAGAGCAGGAACTGAATGTGTGTCCACTGGACGCGATGCTGGTGAAATTAGCAAAACTCCCAGCAATATCCACAACAACTGCATCTAATCGGAAACCGGTTTGGTTCTCACTGCGAAGCAGGACAAAACCGAGCAGAAATTACCATATTTAAAAACATGATAAATTTTTTGTTTCTTGTTACCCTTCTAATATACTTAGCCGCAAGCATTTTTCAGACCCTTTCGCTCGCAATCAGCAGCCGATCTGAAGCGGTGGTGATTCGGCCAACGATTGAGCGAATCGCTTTTTGGGGGACAGGCATCGGTTTTGCTTTCCTGAGTCTCTTTATTACACTATGGTGGCTAACACAAGGGCATTTTCCGATGACGCACTGGACGGACTCCACCGCCTTCTTTGCGTGGGCAATCACACTGATTTACCTCATCATTGTACGTTTGACGCATCTCCGTGCACTCGGCAGTTTTGTGATGCCGGTCGCGTTCATTGCAATACTCATCTCATATAGTTTCGCCACGCACACCGCAGCACTTCCAGAACCGTTGCAAAACTATTGGCTTCTGGCACACACGACGCTCATTTTTCTCGCCTATGCGGCGTTTATTGCAGCGTTTGGGTTCGGACTCATGTATCTGATGACAGAGCGGAAGATTCGCAGAAAGACGGACGCACTTCTTGACAACCTTCTTCCTTCTCTCGGTATTTCCGATGGTCTCGGCTATCGTTGCACAATCCTCGGTGTGATTCTGCTCACAATGGGCGTTATTGTCGGAAGCCTCTGGACGCAGTATATCCGAGATGTCCCGTGGCGGTGGCTCGATGCGAAGGTAATCTCCACACTCGTGACTTGGTTTATCTATGTTGCCCAGATCGGGCTCCGTCAATTTTGGGGTTGGCACGGACGCAGAGCGGCGTATGCGACAATCATCGGTTTTGTTGCTGTCCTTTGCACTTACGTCGGCGTTGATCTCTTTTTAGACAGCATGCATACATACCGCTAATTCCGAAAGATTATGGAACGAAAAAAGATGGAGGTCGTCTCCAAATCTTGATCTCTAAATTTGACACAACCCTTGATATATGATATAATTTACGAAGTGTATAAATAACATTTCACCTTTTAGATCTTTTGGTTAAAGGAATGAACCAAATCGTCTCCATCGGAACCAGCCACCATGTCGCCCCTATCGAATTCAGGGAGAAATTGGCGTTTTCCGAAGCACAAATTGTAGAATCTCTTCAGCACTTTCGCGAATCTGATCAGGTGCAAGAGGCAGTGATTCTCTCTACCTGTAACCGGGTGGAGGTCTATGCGGTCGCGAACGCAGTACGGAACGCCGATGCCGCCGCCAAAATTCTGGCTGAATTCCTGTCTCACTATCACCAGATTGGTGTGGAATCACTTAAGAAATGGACGTATCTCCATCATAATTTGGAGACAATCCGACATCTCTTCAGAGTAACCACAAGTCTGGATTCTATGGTCGTCGGTGAATCCCAAATATTGGGTCAAGTCAAAGCCGCTTACGACGCATCGCGGGAAGCGAGCGGTGTCGGGACAATTCTCAATCGTCTTTTTACCAAGGCTTTCAGCGTCGGCAAACGCATCCGCTCCGAAACGACTATCGCTACCGGTGCCGTTTCAATTAGCTACGCCGCCGTTGAACTCGCCAAAAAGATTTTCAATACACTTGAAGGTAAAACTGTTGCGATTATCGGGGCAGGCGAGATGAGTGAACTCACAGCAAAGCATCTCGTCGCAAATGGTGTCTCCAACGTAATTGTCGCAAATCGCACTTATGAACGTGCCGTCAAAATCGCCGAAAAGTTCAACGGCATACCTGTCGCTTATGATAGCGATCTTGGGTTCCTCATTGATGCCGATATCGTTATTAGTTCTACCGATGCCCCCGATTATCTCATCAAACGGCGTCCCCTCGCAGATATCATGCGGAAACGGAAACACCGATATATGTTCCTCATTGACATCGCTGTACCGCGGGACATTGAGCCAGACGTAAGTAAGATTGACCACGCTTTTCTCTACAATATTGATGACCTCGAAGCCGTAGTCGCTTCCAACCTCAAGGATCGCCAGCAAGAAGCAACTCGCGCGGAACAGATTGTCACCGAAGAAGCGAAGCGGTTCTACGACCAATTGCAAATCTTTCAGGTTAACCCTACTATTAAGGCACTCCACCAGCAGTTTCGAGAGATCGCTGACACCGAATTGCAAGCCTGCGTCTACAAAACTACACTCTCCGAGCAGCAAGAGGCAGCCATAGCCTCTATGACGCAAGCAATCGTTAAAAAACTACTCCACCATCCCATGCAGAATCTTCGCTGTGCCGTCAACGATGGCGATGCCGACCACGGACAATACGTCCAAGCCTTACAGGAATTGTTCGCTTTAGATGTTACCGATGATAATTCAGATATGTAGGGTAAAATTCCATCAACAGCAATACAATTTCACACAACCCCTGTTTCTGACAGGGACCCCGCCCGTTACTGGGAAAGGGGAAAAACGGAGCAGAAACCCAATATCTAAAAAGGAATTTTGATGCAGAATTCGCTCACAATCGGCACTCGTGGCAGTCAACTTGCGCTTTGGCAAGCACAATTCGTTAAAGATCAATTGGAACGCCTTTTTCCAAATCTTGAAGTTCACGTCAAGATTATCAAAACTATTGGCGACACCATTCCTGAACGTTCTTTGGCTGGTTTAGGTAAAGGCGTTTTTACCAGAGAAATCGAAAACGCGCTCTTAGCGGGCGACATCGATCTTGCGGTTCATAGTTTGAAAGATCTCCCGACGGAATTGCCCGAAGGACTTTGTATTACCGCTATCCCGACGCGAGAAGATCCGCGCGATGTACTTATCACCGCCTCGGAGCTACCCTTGAATGAATTGCTGCACGGCGCGAAAATTGGTACGACAAGTCCTCGTCGAAAATCACAACTCCTCCACATACGTTCAGATCTCCAAGTCGTCGATGTTCGAGGCAACGTAGATACACGCTTACGCAAACTTCAAGAAACCGACCTTGACGGGATTGTTCTTGCCGCAGCCGGCATCAAACGACTCGGAAAACCGGAGGTTATTACACAGTTTTTTGATGTAGAACGGATGGTACCAGCGGTTGGACAAGGCGCGCTCGCGATTGAAACACGGGAAGCGGATGATAGGGTTGAGAAACTGGTCGCTCCGTTGAACGATCAAGAAACAGCAGCAGAAACCACTGCTGAAAGAGCGGTCTTGGAAAACCTCGGCGGCGGATGCCAAGTCCCGATCGGTGCTTATGCCAAACATGTTGAAGGTGAACTCTCCCTCATCAGCGTAGTTTGTCACCCAGAGGGTGCCTTACGCATTGTGGAAAGTGCAAAAGGTGAGCCAACCGCTGCCCAGCACTTAGGCGAAACTGTTGCCGAAAAACTTCGAGAGAGTGGGGCAACTGGGCTGTTGATGGCACAAAGGAACTTGCAATGAACTCGCCTCCGAACAAACCAGCGACAGGTATCGTTTACATTGTAGGCGCAGGTCCCGGCGATAAAAAACTCATCACGCTCAAAGGCGTAGAATGCCTTCAGCAAGCTGATGTCGTTATCTATGATCTGTTGCTGAATGACGCGTTATTGAAACATTGCCCTCCGCACACCGAAAAGATCCAAGCACCCGACCCGAGAATCCGAGCAACCCGACAGGATGAACTTAATCGGTTATTGGTTGAACATGCGAAAGCCGGTAAAGTCGTCGTCCGCCTTAAGGGCGGAGATCCCTATATCTTTGGACGTGGTGGTGAAGAAGCGGTCGCGCTCACCGAAGCAGGCATTCCGTTTGAGATTGTGCCCGGGATCACTTCTGCGATTGCCGCGTCTGCTTATGCTGGCATCCCTGTTACACATCGCGACTACGCCTCATCAGTTGCTTTCGTTACGGGGCATTCCGCTGCATTGCGACCGGATTCAAACATCAATTGGTCCCAACTTGCCACAGCAGTAGACACGCTCGTCGTCTACATGGGGGTTGCACACCTTCGCCAGATTGTGGAACGGTTGATAACACACGGAAGAAACCCGCAAACACCCGTCAGTTTAGTCCGAGTCGGCACGACACCACAGCAGCAGGTCATCCAAGGCACCCTTGATACGATTGTTGAGAAGGTAGAGGGAGCCCAACTCAAAAGCCCTGCGGTTATCATTGTCGGAGAAGTGAACCAACTCCGGGAACGACTCCGATGGTTCGACACCAAACCGCTCTTTGGGAAACGTATCCTTGTCACACGTGCCCGCGCGCAGGCGAGTGAATTCGCAGACCTCTTAGAGGCAAACGGTGCAGAGGTCATTCAATGCCCCGCGATAGAGATTCACCCGCTTAGGATTGACCACGCCTATATTCACACTATAAACGAATACGATTGGGTTATCTTTACGAGCGTCAATGCCGTTGAGATTTTCTATGAATACTTAAAAGAAAATGGAAAGGATGTCCGAGCGTTCAGTACAAGTAAAATCTGTGCAGTCGGACCAAAGACAGTTGATGCCCTCAACCGCATCGGTATTCAACCCGATTTCGTTCCAGCGCACTCCCGTGGAAGTACTATTGCTGCTGATATAAAGCGCGTAAACGGGAAGAAGATTCTGCTGCCGCGTGCAAAAATCGCTACTACGGATCTCCCAGACGGTTTGCGCGAAAGAGGCGCGCACGTTGATGATGTTCCAATCTACGATACCCTCAAAGTGGCAAACGGTAGCGATAAAGGGCGAGATGAAATTGAAACTGATTTCTTAAACGGCAGGATTGATCTCGTCACATTCACAAGTTCCTCAACGGTTATTAACTTTTTGGAGATGTTCCGCGCACATACACCTGATATCTTATTGGCAGATGTAAAAGTTGCGGTCATCGGTCCGACAACAGAGAAAACAGCAGTAGCGCGTGGACTACACGTTGACGTGGTTGCGAAAACAGCCTCAGTTGAGAGCCTTGTAGAAGCGATTCTCACGTTCACTTTGTAACCCCGAAACCCTATCTATCCAAAAACCGGGAAGATATAAG
This sequence comes from Candidatus Poribacteria bacterium, assembly GCA_022394775.1. Taxonomy (GTDB): domain Bacteria; phylum Poribacteria; class WGA-4E; order WGA-4E; family WGA-3G; genus WGA-3G. Next base: position 13,843 of record JAGFCB010000043.1, on the reverse strand, counting down.
GCACAAGCACTTTTTGCCAGACAGTAACCGTCCCGAAAATCGAATAGAAGGCAGCACATAACACTAACCCAATCTGCTTCCACATGGGGGGCTGTATCTCCGGTGGTAAGAATTTTCGGTTGACGTAAAGCGTATGTATGGCTGTAATCACCAATAGATACCCACCGATCGTCGCCGATACCAGAATCATAAAGAACGGCTTGGCGAGATACATCGCGATAACACCCCACAGAATATACACACCGAGAATCGGATAGTAGATCCACTTTGCGTTATTCTCACCGAGGTTCCGTGCGCGCTTCAACCCTGTCCATATAATATCCGTATAGGTGCGTGGCACACCATCCACACCGCCGAGTTGGGTCGAGAACAGCACCCAGAAACCACACAGCAGTGTGAGATACCACATCACCCTACCGCCTTTTGCCGCAAGCCCTTCCGCTTGGAACCCTGCTGCCGACCATTGGTCCATCTCCTGTCCAGCTGGTACGAACGCCAATGTCAGCATCGCAGGCAGCGCAATACCGACGAAGCATCCAAGCATCCAGATACCGTATTGCTCGAAACGGACATATTTCCACCATTCTTTGAACCGTTTGAGGTTCTCCGGTGAGATACGAAATACTTTCCCCCAGTGCGAAAGCGTCACATTTTGCCCACCAATCATTGATGGGATCGCACCGACAAGGCTACTCATGCCCCACCCTTTGTCGCGCACATAATTAGTGATGGTAACATTGCCCAGGCCACCACTCCCTGCATAAGCCGCGAAGGCACCAAGCAACAACCAATCGACCTGTTGTCCACCCTGTCCTTGAGACTGAAGTGCCTCGAAACCGAGGAACCCCTTGATAGTCGTCCACCACACACTTGGTGGTACCATAAACAGATCAATGACAACAAGGTAACTGATAATCCAGATGACCATGAAGAGTTGGACTTTCTCAAGGGCGTTATAAATCTTTCCGCCGAACAACACAATCCCAAGGCAAGCGAAAAAGATGAGATACGCAAAGATTCTCACTGTCCCGCCATCCGCATCTTGCGGCATATAACCGAGCCACGCCGCAGCGAGCGCAGTCGCAGCAGTCATCGCCCAACCGGGCCAAATCCCGAAAAAGTTAATGCCCGAATAGAAAGATGCCCAAAAAGGAGCACCAGGCTTGCAGCGCATGTAGCCACTCAACATCGGTTCGCCGGTGTAAAGTGTATAGCGGATCGCTTCTGTATTGAGAATCACCTGAAGCAGAATAGCGATCGTTGCTACCCAGAGCAACGTCCCGCCGTACTGGGCAGTGATTGCGGGACCCAGAAGCCACTCTCCACTGCCGATTGAGCCACCTAACGCGATAATCCCTGGACCTAAGATGCTTCGGAACGCTTTCCCAAATTGATATTTTGGTGGTTCAGGGAGGTCGGTTACATCCCAATCAGGAAGCGCGCCACCGGCTACACGTTCATTAGTATCTGCCATATTTTACCCCTTATTGCTTTGCTACGCTTGCCAGTCCCAACAGATCGAGACATCAAGTTTCTCGGCGATGCCCGCGAGACCTCGCAAATGGTCTACATGGATCGGAATGCCGTTTTCAAGGTAATTGTCGTAGTTGTTCCACTCAATCTCACCGGGAAGGTAGGCTTGTTCTACACCTTCTGCTGTTTTCGAGGCGTGAATTTTGTCGATACCTTGCTGAATTTCAGCCACATACCCCTCGTAATCGGTGAAACTTGCAATGTTCAATGCGAAGAAGAAATGTTCAGATGGATCGTCGGATTTGTTGCACGCCAGCAAACCACCGCTCAGCGGCCCCGCGAGAATCCCCATAATGAGTGCTAAGCCGTAACCACGGGGCCCCGCTGCGGGTGCTAAGAACCGCCCTTTACCCGGATCGTTAGTCGGTTGTCCGGTGTCGTCAATGAGCCATCCTTCTGGTATCGGTTTGCCGTACATCCGAAGCGTGCCGATTTTCCCCCATGCGGAAACACCACACGCCATATCCAGAACAATCGGATGTCCATCCCCAGTGGGTAAGGCGTAACTCATCGCATTGTTAGCAACCACAGCCTCCGCACCGCCGGGTGCAACAATAGAGGCACCCCCAGTGTTCGTTGTCGAGAACCCAATCATCTCGTTTGATGCCGCCATAATCGAGTAGCAGGCTGCTGCACCGAAATGTCCAGCATTACGAACTCCTGCCGCTGCAATACCGGTTGTCTTCGCTTTCGCTATCGCTGTCTCCATTGCGAGTGTGCTTGCCAGATGCCCGATACCGTTGTCTCCGTCAACAACAACGAAACTCGGTCCCTCTGTAGCGATGCGGAGTTCGGGTTTTGGATTCATCTTACCGTCAAGGACAAGGTTGAGGTAACCCGGTAAAGCACGTGTGCCGTGTGAATGCACACCGCGGAGATCGGTTTGTACCTGAAGCTTCGCCATCTGTTCAGCGTCTTCCGAGCGTAGCCCTGCCTTTTCGCAAAGCGCCCGAGCGAAATCGTGTAACTTCGCTGAATCTACCACAATTTCCTGCATACCGTTCTCTCCAAATATAAATTCACCGCGTATTGTAGCAAACGCGGGTTTCCATATCAAGTACAATCCAGATTTTTCAATTCATCTCAACTTTTCTTTGGACAAACACATTGGATTAAGGGTAAAATTTAGTTAAAAAGATAAAAAAGAAGATGGAGGAAACACACATGCATCAACACAACACTTTCCAAACGAACAGAAAAACACATTTCCTGTGTTTTATTTTCATATTCACCTGTCTGATGCTCTCTTCGTGCGCGGATAATCCGTTGCAACCTGTCAGTGACGAAGAGGCGCAACGGATAAAAGCGGAATTGAATGATCGTTCATTCCGCCAATTTGATCCCTCTAAAGATGCTAAGAAAAGAAAAGCGGTTATCATCGATTTTTTTAGCGGTATCAGCCTCTGGGCACAATATGCTGAAGGTATGTATGCAATTGACGAGTGGGAAATTTCAGCGGACGATTATCGTATTGAAAAGGCAGGCTCAGAATATAGGCTTCATTTTGAGGCACCACGTTCCCAACAAATACTTCCAACCGAGTGCGACAATTGCATCGAAACCACGGGCATCTCCATTTCGATTCAAAATCCTCTCGATAGTGAGAAGATTCGGTTCAAATTAAATATTGGTGATGGTGATTTTCCACGACCATTCCCTATCTTTGAATCGTGGACAAAGTTTAATGAAGATGAATATTTTGATTAGGGACATTTGGTTCTTCTCTTACCAATACCGTCGTATATTATTCTGTTGGAAAAGAAAAAGACGCTTGATTTCAAGTGCCATATCAGGCTAAAATGAACGGTGGAGGATAATCAACTATGTTCCGAAAAGGGTTATCGTTCGCTGTTTTTTTCTTCGTCGTTCTGATAAGCGTCGCAACGGATGCTGTCGCACAAACACCCGAAGAACTCTATGCCCGCGGCATGCAAGCGGTACGTCAAGGAAAATACCGGCAGGCGATTCAGAATCTTCAACGTGCAGTTACAGTGCAACCAGATTACGCCAAAGCACACGCTGCCTTAGGCACAATTTACCTCCAACTCAGCGATTTTCCTGCATCTGAGAAGGCACTCACACTCGCGCTAAATATCAATCCAGATTTACTACAGGCTGAAGCAAATCTTGCTGTGCTTTACACAAAAACCGAACGCCTTGACCATGCTGTTCAGATCTATCAGAATCTACTGCAGAGGCATCCAGAATCGCTTCAGGCACGGCTCGGTATTGCATCCGCTTATCAGCAGGCAAAGCGTTTCCCGGAGGCAATAGAAGCCTACCTCGAAAGCCTAAAACGTTCCCCGAACCTTGCCGCAGCGATGACGAATCTCGCTTCCTGTTATGAAGCGATTGAAGATGAAGCGCAGGCGATTCATTATTATAAAGCTGCTTTAACCGTTGAACCGAACCTCCCAATGGCGAACGGGAACTTAGGTGCCATCTATCAAGAACGCGGTGAACTCGACGCAGCACTTCCACTCTTAGAAAAGGCTACCCGCCAGAATCCACAGTTTACGGCAGCACGTTATCGGCTCGGTTTAGTTCTTACAAAAAAACGGGAGTTTCAACGCGCCGCTACAGAATACCAAAGGGTTATCGCGCAACAACGCGATCATATCGGGGCATACTATAACCTCGCGCAAGCACTGTTTCGACTCAAAAAACGGGAGAAAGGCAAACAGGCAATGGAAGCCTACCGTCGCCTCAATGAAATTGCACAGGAGATTGATACCCGTGAACGTGCAACCCTCATGGAACCCAACAATCCACAGCAGCAGTTCCGACTCGGACTTGTTTATGCCAAGTATGGGAAAATAGACAAAGCGATTTCAGCGTTTAAGACAGTCTTAGAACTCGATAGCAATGCACACTATGCCCTAAACGGTTTAGCGCGGCTTTATGTTCTGCAGAACACCCAGTTACAAGATGCAGTCGGATTCGCCAAGAAAGCGTTCCATCTGTCGCCAGCCCCACAGTATCTACAAACCCTCGCTTTGGCTCATTTTAAAGCAGGGCAGCGTGAAAGCGCGCTAAAAACAATCCAGACCGCCATCAAAATGGAACCCGAAAACGAGGCTTTTCAGCAGACATTAACAGAAATTCAAGGGACTGATGAATAAACAAAAGCGTTCAATAAATATCTTAATCCTCCTTCTCATTACAATCGTTGTCCAAGGTGTCATAGGTCCGCCAGTGAAGGCAGGGACAGATGTTCAATTCGTTGATGTGACGCAGGAAGCCGGCATTCACTGGAAGCACACCGATGGTCGGAGTGGACAGAAATACTTTATGGAGACGCTCGGATCCGGTGCCGCTTTTTTTGACTACGACGCTGATGGCGATCCCGATCTGTACTTCGTTAACGGCGCGCCACTCCCCGGTTACGTTGCTGAAGAAACCCCCACCAATTGCCTTTACCAAAACAACGGTGACGGCACTTTCACGGATGTCACTGAAATCGCTGGGGTTGGCGATACCGGCTACGGACACGGATGCGCGGTCGGAGACTACAATAACGACGGTCAATTGGATCTTTATGTCACAAACTATGGCACCAACCGCCTCTATCGCAATAACGGTGACGGCACTTTCACGGATGTCGCGGAAATCGCTGGTGTGACGGAGCCTCGTTGGAGCTCCAGTTGCGCTTTCGCTGACTACGACCACGATGGTAACCTCGATCTCTATGTCGTCAACTACATTGTCTTTGACATTGATGAAAACCCGTGGTGTGGGTTGAAAGAAAAAGGAATCCGTGCCTACTGCGAACCTGATAACTTTCCGGCGCAATCGGATACCCTGTTTCGCAACAATGGGGACGGCACGTTTACCGATGTCACGAAGTCGGCTGGCATTTACAATACGACAGGGAAAGGGTTAGGGGTTGTCTGGGGCGACTATAATAATGACGGGGCACCTGACATCTATGTCGCTAATGATTCCACGGAAAACCTCTTTTATCATAATAATGACGACGGCACTTTTGAGGAGGTCGGTTTCATGATTGGCGTGGCACTCAGCGAGGATGGTGCCGCTGAAAACGGTATGGGGACCGCCTTTGGCGATTGGAACAACGATGGATGGTTCGACCTTACCGTTACCAACTACGCTCTACAGACGAACACGCTCTATCATAACGACGCTGACGGTTTCTTTACAGACACAACCGCCACCACAAAAACAGCGCAGGTTACTTATCCTTACCTCGGTTGGGCGACAGCCTTTATTGATTACGATAACGATGGCTATCAAGACCTTTTCGTCGCTAACGGACATCTCCATGAGAATCTCGCCGAACTCGGACAGCAAGGCACTTATGGACAACGCAATTTATTCTTTCGAAACAACTATGACGGCACCTTTACCGAAGTTTCAGAAACCCTCGGTCCCGGTATGAAACTGGAAGATGTAAGCCGCGGTGCTACCTTCGCAGACTACGACGCCGACGGCGATATTGATATTGTGGTGACGAATTCAAACACTGCCCCGCGTCTCTTACGCAACGACGGCGGGAACGAAAAAAACTGGTTGCAGATCCGATTAATTGCGACGAAGGGGTCTACAGAGGCAATTGGCGCGCGTGTAGATATTAAAACTGGAGACCTTACACAAACGCGTGAAGTCCGAAGTGGCGATGGTTATTTATCACAACAAGATCTTACGCTCCATTTCGGTATTGGTGATTATGAACAGGTGGACAGCATCGAGGTTCGGTGGCAAAGTGGCGTGAAACAATTGATAAAATCCGTGCTGGCGAATCAGGTGCTATCTCTTGAGGAAGGTAAAAATGAATAACGTGGAAAATGCGATTGAACGCCATTATTGGAGGGCAGTCACTTTTCTCGTGATCCTAATTTTAGCAGGCGCAGGCTTCTGGGGGGTGCGGCGGTTCGCGCCTGCAGTGTTCCTCGGCAAACCGGACCTGATCGCTGTACCGAACGACGAAAACCCTCAAAGTCGAACAGCGAAACAGGCAGTCGCAAACAGACCTGAACTTCTTAATATCAATACCGCCTCCGCGGAGGAACTCCAAACGCTTCCGAACATCGGTGAATCGACAGCACAGCGGATTATCAATTACCGAACACAACACGGCAACTTCGTCAACGTAGATGCCCTCGAGAATGTGAGAGGTATCGGGGCAAAGACGCTGGAAAAACTAAAGCCCTTCGTCGATGCCAAGTGAATGAATATCTATCCTATCCGTCTCTGTAAAAATGTGTTTAACGGGTATATCCCATACTTGCGGAAATGTATCTTCTACGACTTGTATCTGATACGCCAATCCGATCGGGATAGCGTGTGGGCACTCCGTAAGGAATTTGTCGTAGAAACCTTTACCGTATCCGAGACGATACCCATTACAATCGAAGGCGATGCCGGGGACGACGATGAGTTGAAGTTGCGTAAGGGGAAAAATTGGGCATGTCGTTTTCGGTTCTAACATACCGTAGCGGTGGCGGGCCAACTCGGTCTTCGATTCCTGAATCCGCCGGGGTATAAGTCGGTTCTGATATGTATCAACGACCGGAGCACAGACCTGTTTACCAGCATGGAGTAATCCTTCAAGAAGACCATAGGTTTCAACCTCGCTCCGCATGCTCAGGTAGAGCATCACAGCATCGAAACCCTCGCTTTGTATCCAACGCATAACGGAATCAGCAATCTGTTGGCTGAATGTAGCACGGACTTCTGGTGCAAGTCCGTCTCGCTGGCGGAGCACTTCAGCGCGGAGGCGTTCCCGTTCCATTACCCTATTCCTTTATAGACGCGCCGGTCTGTTTCCTATTTCTGATACCGAATTTTTCCAGCGACTTCTACGGTATCAACAATCGCCATGATGACAGCATCGACCGGTTTGTTCCCTGTAACATGCGTCTGTCGGGCAGAACTCCCTGTTGCGACGAGGACGATCTCGCCGATACCCGCACCGACTGCATCCACAGCAACTGTATATTTTCGGTCGACTTCTCCATTCAGATCCACATCTTGGACAACCATCAACTTACTTCCAATGAGCTTTTCATCTTTCTGCGTCGCGACGACTGTCCCTGTAACTTTTCCAAGGATCATTTAATTAAGAACCTTTCATTTGGGATGAGATTTCTGTTCCTCGCCTCTTTTCCTGCACCGCTGATTTTGAAACGATTCGCTTTGTCCCGTTTGTGTATGTAAAATTATACACGAAACTCGCTGAAATTTCAAGAGACAATCTATAAAGTGCATCCGAAAATGTGTATAAACAACGTTACCACACAATACGGTGAACGAATTTGTGCAATCCGTAATTCAGGCAACAGACGATTGGTAAGTGCATGCCTCAACCCAAATTGACAAGTAATCGATAATGTGCTAAACTATTCATAACTTGTAGTTGTTGCGATTTCTGATACAACGGAGGAGCACTTGAACCGCGATCATGCAGATGTCATTATTATCGGCGGGGGAATTATCGGATGTGCAATCGCTTACAATCTTACCAAACGCGGTGTGAAACCGCTGCTGATTGACACAGCACCTACCGTCGGCACAGAAGCCTCTTGGGCTGGAGCGGGGATTCTGACCTCACACGCCTCAACCCATGAACCTTATCCAACACTCTGTCGCGCGAGCCTTGCCCTTTATCCAGCGTTAGCAGACGAACTGCGGGCAGAGACTCAGATAGATATTGAATTCATCCAATCCGGTACGCTGTCCGTGTTTTTCAACGAAGCTGAAGCTGCAGGGTTAATCGGACTCGCAGACCGGCGCGTAAAACGCGGTTTTTCAGCCGAAGTCTTGACAGCTGAACAGGCGTGGCAGTTAGAACCTGCCCTCTCAAAATCTATTGCTGGGGGAGTGTTGTTTCCTGAGGACGCACAGGTGCGCAACCCGAAAATGGTGACAGCGCTGGCAAAGGGTGCCGCAAAACTCGGGGCAAAATTCCAATTAGGCAACCCTGTTACGAACTTCATCCGAGAGGGTGTATCTGAGGATGCGCGTGTCACCGGTGTCGTCGTGAACGGCGAAACCTTGTACGCTGACACTTTCGTGATTGCCGCTGGGTGCTGGGCGGGTGCGTTGACTGCCCAACTTGATGTGCCGATACAGATTGAACCTGCGAAGGGACAGATCGTGCTCGTTGAAGCGATGCCGCCGCCTTTTCAGCACATTGTTGATGGGTTGGGTATCTACATTGTACCGAGAACGGATGGCAAAATTCTGCTCGGGGCAACGGTGGAATACGTCGGCTATGATAAAACGGCTACGGTAGATGGTGCCAAGCAGATGATTGACGCGGGCATAGCCATCGCGCCCGAACTTGCGCACAGTACTTTTGTCCAAACGTGGGCAGGTTTACGTCCTTACGCCAAAAAGGGTCCCCTGCTTGGTTATCTGCCCGGGTATGATAACATCGTCTTGGCATCTGGACATTTCAAAAACGGCATTCTCCTCGCGCCAATCACAGGGCAGCTTGTTGCTGAACTGATTACGAGTGGGCAGCCTGCGTTGCCATTAGAACCGTTTCAGCCCCAGTGATGTAAGAAAATCACAGTTAAAAAATCAAAATAGATTTTTTTTTAATTTTAAATGAATTGTTTCAAAATGTATGGGTTTAACGACTAAGAGTTTTTTTTACAACCCGAAAAGGGCACCAAATATTGCCCTTATCTGATGACTAACCTAATAGGAGGGTTACAGTAATGTATCGAAGTGTTTTGTGTTTAACAACGACACCGTCCCACACTTGGGGGGCTGGTAAGAGTGTATGGAATAGCGGTAGTAGAGGTAATAATAGGGATTGCGCTTTAGGAGAGCGCACCTCAAGACAGGCACGGGCATCTAAAACAGCCGACGTGCACCGTTGTTGGACTATGACTCGATTATGGAGAAGGCACAGACCAAGGAGCGAACAAGCAGGCGTCTTTCTATACCCCGCAATGGAAGGAGGGTTACGCGCCTTCGCTTGAAACGCTCCTCGTTTGAGGAGACAAGCATGATACACACTGACGAGCAGTTGATGCTCTCTGTGAAGGATGGAAACAGAGACGCATTCCGAGTTTTGACCGAACGACATTATACAAACACTTTAAACTTTATCTATCGGTTTGTCAAAAATCGAACGCTTGCGGAAGACCTCTGTCAGGAAACGTTCTTACGGTTATGGCGCTGCGTCCCGTCGTACCGCCCTATTGCTAAATTTAGAACATTTCTTTATCACATCGCCAAGAATGTCTGTTTGAAACAGTTAGCGAAAGAACAGAGGAACCCTCAGGTTGAATCATTGGATACACATTATGGAGACAATGATGAATATTCTCCACCAATTGCTGTTGCTATAGCGGATACACGTTATTCCCCGGAGGGACTGATCATTGCCAAAGAGACTTATGAAGCGATTCAGACTGCAATCGCTAAGTTATCGAAGGAACATCAAGTCGTGTTCCGTTTGACAGAAGTTCAGGGAATGTCGTATCAGGAGGTCGCGACGATCCTTGAATGCCCGATCGGAACGGTTGCCTCGCGAAAAAACGCCGCGATTCAACAACTCCGGAAATTTTTAGCACCCTATAGAGCAAACTTATAACATTGAAGTCTTTAGACTTCGGATAGCTAAGCCGTTTTGCACTCTGGCGCGTAACTCCGCGTCAGAGTGCTTTTTTAGGAGACAAAGACTTTCATGAAACCACATATCACTATTATCACACTTGGCGTTGAAGACCTACAACGTGCTATTGATTTTTACCAGAACGGGTTAGGTTTGCCTCGAAAAGATGAATCAGAGAGTATCGCATTTTTTGACATGAGCGGAACGCTGCTCGCACTCTATCCGAGAGAAAAATTGGCTGAAGATATTACTATTCCACCCGAAGGTAGCGGTTTTCAGGGTTTTACACTTGCTCATAACGTCAATTCTCCAGAGGAAGTAGATCGTACGCTCGCAGAAGCGGTTGCAGCAGGGGCTGAACTTGTTAAACCTGGACAAGATGCGTTCTGGGGGGGTTATTCCGGCTATTTCAAGGACCCCGACGGTTTTTATTGGGAAGTCGCACATAACCCGTTTCTATAATTCAGTAGACAAACTGAATCGGTTGATGTATGATGCAACTTAGATTAAGGAAATGATTCGCCTTTTTCGTCACAGATTTTAAGTGAACGGAAGGACTTGAGGCAATGCAGACCTCACACACCAATGTCAAAGCACTCACTTTCGATGTCTTCGGCACAGTGGTAGATTGGTACAGTTCAATTGTTATCGAAGGTGAAAAGTTTGGAAACACTCACAGCATTGATATCGATTGGGCGCAATTCGCCTTGAAATGGCGTGCCGGATATGGACCTGCGATGGATAAAGTTCGGCGAGGTGAGCTGCCGTGGCAGAACATTGATGCCCTGCATCGGCTTATTTTGGATAATCTTCTTGCCGAATTTAAAATCGTCGGTTTAAGTGAAACTGATAAAGATCATCTGAATCGGGTTTGGCATCGACTCAAACCCTGGCCCGATGCTGTCAATGGTTTAACACGGCTCCGTAAACGGTATATCGTCGCAACACTTTCTAATGGCAACATCGCTTTGTTGACGAACATGGCAAAATTCGCAGGACTGCCGTGGGACTGTATCCTCTCCGCCGAATTAACGCGTCATTACAAGCCAGACCCAGAAGTTTACCAAACCGCTGCTGCCTTGCTCGGTTTGTCCCCCAACGAAATTATGATGGTGGCAGCACATCCCGGCGATCTCCGTGCCTCACAGGCTGTCGGTTTCCAAACAGCACTCGTGCCACGTCCTTTGGAATATGGACCCAACAACGTCCGAGAGGTCACCGCACACCCTTCCGACCTTGTCGCGAATGATTTCAATGAATTGGCAGATCTGTTGGGTGTGGAATGAAGCAAAAAATTTGAATCACGAAAAACAGGAGTTGTAGAATACCTTATGGACAAAATCCGAATCGCTTTTATCGGTTGTGGTGGTATGTCGTCCCAATTGCAACAGTGCATACCCATGATACCAGAGTTTGAATTTGTTGCTACCTGCGATCTCGTTGAAGAGAAGGCAGCATCCAACGCTCGAAGGTTTGGTGCGCTTCGGCATTACACCGATTATAATGAGATGTTCGAGAACGAAGACCTCTATGCCGTGGCTGTTGTGGGGAGACCAGAAGACAAATTGCACCGGGACATCGGTATCAAGTGTCTCAAGCAAGGTTATCACATCTATACCGAAAAACCGCCCGCGACCACCGCTGAAGGCGCAAAGATGCTCGTTGATGCCTCTATTGAGACCGGTAAAACAGGTATGGTCGGTACAATGTGGCGACATGCTCCGGCACATCAGATCGCTAAACAGTTGATGGACGAAGAGGCGTTCGGTGAAGCCTGTCAATATCATACCCGATACCTCGCACCGGGTCCGCGACTGCAGGAAGCAGGATCGCCTTTTGCGTGGTCCTTCATGCTCGATCAGGTGATCCATCCGACCGATTGTATGCGTTTCTTTATGGGGCAGGTTAGCGAAGTCTACGCGACAGGGACAGTTAACGTAGCCTCCAGTACGACCTCAATCTCTGTCAACTTGCGTTACGCGAACGGCGGGATCGGCACGATGACACTCGGCACAGGTCCGGTTTTGGAAGCGATGGTTTTCGTCAAAGGCACCGGCAACCAAGCGATTCAGGTGTTAGAAACACGCAAATTGCGTCTTTATCGTAATCCGACTTGGCTCGGCTTCGGTGGCGGCTATGCTGATACACCTACTGAAGAGTGGGATCTCAACACGGCATACCACGGTATTGGCAGGCCCGGCTATCTTGAAGAGATGCAGCATTGGGCACAGTCCTTAAAAGCAGGGACACAGCCACACGCCAGCCTCGAAGATGCCTACCAGAACATGCGTGTTTTGGAAGCAATTAGCCGTAGCGTTGAGACAGCGGAAGTCGTTCAAATTCCTGCGTAATCTGTAGAAAGGAATCACAATGAACTGGACACCCCGCGTAAAACCCATCAAAATCCGTCGGCTTTACCGATATGCTCGGCTCGGTATCTATGATGATACCCTACTACACGATGTCGGTTGGGAGCTTTATGCGCGTTGTACAGATATCGCTACAGTCGCCGATGTTTATCGAGGCGGGCGTGTGCCTTGTCCACAATGCAGCACAAGGATTGCCCGCCGGATTGACCCGCTCTTTAGTACCGGCGAAGGTGGAACGCACGAAAATTGGTTTCATTGTTCGCATTGCGCCAAGCGACTCCTTTGGCGTGACTGCCGACAGGCTCTCCGTAACACGCCGCGATGTTTTGAGTGTCGTGAGGTTTTGCAAAAAGCAGACGCATTAGCGTGTACCTGTGGCAAAACTTGGTCTCAGGAAACCTATAATCAGTCTGTGAGAACCCGTCTCCGCCTACCGTGTCCACACTGTCTTAACCTCGTCCGTAGACCTGCGGCCCCTAAAATTCGGGCTACCAGAGGTCGACAATCTAAGCCTGAATTGCAATGCCCCAAGTGCCAAGCGGTCGCACTCCATCAGCACGGCAATATCGAGTGTACGGGCTGCGGTTACAAACGTCGCTGGCGAGATTACCGCAAGCATCTAAAAAAGAAGGATGAAAAACTCGAATGTCCGGATTGTGAATATACTTTCAGATGGCAGGCGTGGCGTAAAAGCACCCGTTCTCTGAGAACTGGCAATCCGAGGCCGGCGCGTGACTTCATTAGAAAATGGCTCAGGTGCTACACACCACAACAACGTATGATACAGATTGATATGCTGCTTCAAACCTTACACGGTAGAGGTCCCTTAGCACCATTGTTTATTGATAGTGGTGAACACAATATCCGCCAGATGCTTGATGATTTAGCATCATAGATTTGAACGTTTCAGTGAGATTCATGTATGCAAGATTCTGTTACTACACCGCAATGGGAAGAGGAGAATTCCCAAAATTTCATTGACTAATGAAGGATTTCTAATTGCTAATCGAAATTGGTAACTCAGGAGGAAGATCATGAAAGTACTGTTTCTTATAACGCTCATTGTCAGTCTAATAATACCTGGCACACTTTGGGCGAAAAACTTGGCACTGGAATTGGATGGCAAAACGGCTATTGAAGTCCCAAACAGTGACAGCTTGAATCCCAAAACTGCTATAACGATAGAAGCCTGGATGAACATGAGCAAGCCTGTTGGCGAATGCCTTGCAAAGGACTGGGGCGGCCAACGGGATTACATCTTTCCAGAGATTGTCCAAAATGGAACCGGATTACGGTTCGTCCTCTGGCCCGGCACAAAAATCCTTGATGTTCCTGGATTGAAGCCGAACGA
>JAGFCB010000240.1 GCA_022394775.1 Candidatus Poribacteria bacterium | reverse complement strand
TCCGATAGACAGTGGAGGTGTCCTGAATGTGGTTCGGACCACGACAGAGACATCAACGCTGCGATGAACATTTTGCGGGCTGCCTGTGATCCCGCTGTGGAGCAGACGTAAGACGTTTCTTCGGAAACGCGAACTGCTACGAAGCACAAGCCCTACTTCAGTGGGGGTGCCTTGACTGACATAACGTGTGAAAAACCGCATACTTAAAGAGATAAGACTTACGCACCCTTCTTAAAGTCCCCCTGATAAGGGGGATTTAGGGGGTTAGAACCGAGCTTTCAAAGTCCCCCCTGATAAGGGGGATTTAGGGAGTTATAAAAATACCCATATTCAAGGAACACCCGTTTTATGCAAATATCAGCACAGATTTCCCGATTCCACGGAACAGGTACACCTTTTGAAGTCTGCGAGATACCTGTAGAGACGACTCCAGAGAGTACGCTGATTCGCGTTTCCCTCGCGACCATCTGTGGCTCCGATCTCCACACGGTCTCAGGTCGCCGTGGGGCAGATACACCGTGTGTACTCGGACATGAAGCCGTCGGCACGATCGCTGCACCGACACACCTCCGTTCCACAACCGGCGAACCGTTAAACGAGGGCGACCGAGTGACGTGGAGCCTCATGGCATCCTGTGGGACATGCGACTATTGTACACACCGTAACCTCCCACAGAAATGCGACACACTTTTCAAATACGGACACGTGCGCAGCGAAGGCACCAACACTTTATCAGGTGGATTCGCCAGCCATATCGAGCTGCATCCGGGGACGGCTATCTATCACATCCCTGACAGTGTAACGGACGGAGAGGCGGTACCCGTCAACTGCGCGTTTGCGACTGTCGTTAACGGCTTGGCGACAATCGGCACACATCCTAACGAGGCAGTTGTTATCCACGGTGCTGGGATGTTAGGCATCTATGCAGCGTGTTATCTGCGGGAGAACGGCTATAATACCGTCGCTGTAGTGGACATCAATGAGGAACGTTTACAGACTATCAAACGTTTCGGCGCAACGCACACCTTCAACCCAGATAAAACATCCGTTGAGGAAATTGACGCAGCCCTAAAACAACTTACGAACGGACGCGGTGTGGATCTCGGCGTAGAAGTTAGCGGGGCAACAATTGGGTTGTCGAATCTGGTCACGTGGTCAGCCATCGGTGGACGCGTGCTAACGCTCGGCTATGTCTATCCAAACGCACACACTTCCATAGATGCGCATCAGATTGTCACAAAATGTGTGACACTCCGAGGCGTTCATAATTACCACTACACCGCACTCGGCACCTCACTCGGTTTCGTAGAAAAGCATCGAGAACGCTATCCTTTTGGGGAACTCATTGGACAAACATATCCATTAGAAGACATCAATAAAGCCTTTGAACATTCAATGCGTCAAAACGAAATCCGAATCGCAGTCGCACCAGGGGAATAGTTAACTGACAACTATTTTACCCCCTCAATCCAACACCGCTTCCCATCAGTGAGAAGCGTAATCGCACCGGATTGATCAGTCCGAACCTGTACACAGCCACGCGCTTGATACCGCGCAACCACATCCGAATTCGGGAATTGATACTGACTGCTCTGACCCAGCGAGAAGATCGCATAACGCGGTTGAACCGCATCAATAAACGGCGCGCTGCTGGAGGTACGACTTCCATGATGCGGCACCTTTAGAATCTCTGAACGGAGATCTTGACCAGACGCAATGAGCCGCGACTCCGCGCTCTTACCGATGTCGCCTGTGAACAGGATATCTACCTCGCCGTACGTAAGCTTGATGACGAGCGAATCGTCGTTCTTATCTTGATCGAACAAGTCAGTCGAGGTGGCATCAATCGGATGCAATAGGTTTAATGTAGCTATCGGGGTGAGGTCTATTTTCCCAGCATACGGAAACGAATAGGGGATGTCATTTGCTTTGACAATGGCGTGCAATTGCCGATGCGTCTGTGAATCGAGTTGCATCTCCGAGATACCGATGACACGTCCGACCTCAAAATTCTCTAAGATATACCCAAGTCCGCCCCCGTGATCGATGTCCGGATGCGTCAGCACCACCGTGTCAAGCGTCCGAATCCCGTGAAAGTCGAAGTAAGGTTCAAGCACGCGTTCGCCGACATCATAATCAACCTGTCTCTGTTTCTTTTCGTTGTAATATGACCGTCGAACACCGCCATCAATTAACATCGTTCGATTATCAGGAAACCTGACGAATGTCGCATCGCCTTGCCCAACATCAAGCGTAACCACTTCCAGCAGCCGCCCTTTTTCGTGGAACGCTATATCCCAAGTCCAGATGGCAATAACAGACAGTCCAATAAGACTTGCGATTTTCCACCGCTTATAGACATACCCCCAATGTGCCAGCCCTAAAAAGCAAGCGATATAAAAAACAAAAACACCAAATGTCGGTGGCGTTAACTTCACGACACCCCACGTCTGTCCAAACATACCGATCAGTGCCAAGAAGATAGAGATGATAGCATGGTTAAGGAGCGCGAGCAGCTTCGCAAACGGAAGCCAAATAAAACCGATACAGACCGATACCATACCTGCAGCGACAATCAGCGACACAAGCCCAACCGCGAAGGGACCTGCGAGAATACCGAGTGGATATGTTCGGAAAAAGTAATAGGCGATCAACGGTGTCGTCCCGATTTGTGCTGCAAGGGTCACAAGATAAGACAGCACAAGCCACTTCACCGAGGCATTCCTAAATCTTGTCAGGATAGTGTGTGAAGGTGAATCTGCTTCGTCTTGCCATAACCGACGCAGCGGCACCTCCATCTTCGGAACAAAATAGACAATCGAAGCCACAGCAACAAAAGACAACTGAAAACCGACATCCCATAACTGCTGCGGGTTCAAAAGGAGCAACACCAACGCCGCAAATGCCAACAAATTAAAAATATCCGCATCTCGGTCAATGAGGATCGCAAAAAGAAACAGGATCGCCATCAGTGATGCCCGGAAAACAGAAGGTCGGAAACCTATCAAGCAGGCGTAAATCAGCACCGCGATGATCGTCAGAACGCAGAGCACCTTCTGCGGCAACCGAAAAAGTGAAAATCCGAAATAGCAAAACATCGCGATAAGTCCGACATGTAGACCGGAGACAGCGAGTACATGAAACGTCCCACTATTTCGGAAGAGATCCAACGTTTCTGTCGGGAGATCGCTCCGTTTGCCGAGCAAGATACCTTTGAGGAGTTGCGCGTGCAACGACGGTTCTACCGTTTCATCTTTGGTATAGATATCGTCAATGACGCGTTCCGTCTGGATACGGAGTCCTTCTATCCATCGTAACGGCGGAAATCCACCTTGCGCACCGATCCGTAAAAACCCTTTGGCATCAATGATCCCGACAACATCTTGCCGGGCAAGGTAAGCACGGTAATCGAAGCCGCCAGGGTTCCGTTTCTCTTGGGGTTGCTGCAGGACACCTGTCAGGGTTATCTCTTTGCCATAGCGGAGCGGCACCAAACTCTGAAACCTCACAAGGAACTTTGCAGATACCTGCTGCGCTGGATCTGACAACAGTTGAAGTTCACCGATCGCATAACACGCATCCCACGCTTCCCCGCGTTCGGGTTGATACGCGGTGGTGCCTGAAAAACTGATCGGTTGGTTATAAAAGTGCGGAGGGACGGGTGAATGCGAAGCGGTTTCCAGACGTAGCATACCGCCTGCAAAAACAGCGAGATGGAGCAATCCGTAGCAGAGATATTGCCGCCGCTGCCGTGTCACAATGCTACCCATAAGACAGAGTAGCACGGAGAGCCAGAGCCACAGCACCGGAATGGATGCCCAACTCCCAGCGATGATACCGAGTAGATATGGGATAAGAAAATAGAGCGCGGGACGCAGCTTGAAATTCATCTGAACCCAATACAGGACTTTGGATACAATGTTCCCGCTATTATACCAAGATACCCTAAAATATCCACCTACTTTTTTCTCTTACCAATACGCGGGGTTTCTTGTAGCATAGGCTGTTAGCCTGTGCATGCGTGTATGAAGCACAACCTAACAGGATACGCTACAAAAAAGAAAACTAAATAACCTGATAACTGATAACTAACTCAGATTGACACTTTCCTACCGATATGATAGAATCTACAGACTATTACACGATTGGAAACATAAATGCCAAATAACACGATCCTTTCTCAAATGCCCATGGACTTGGGCGATAACCTAAAACTCCGATTCGCAACACCAGACGACATCGAAGCCGGTGATGCCTTGTTCCCAGAGTTAACCTTTCTGCAGCTGCTCTGTGGACGGTGCCGCACAGCGGAATTGACATCAAGGTTCGTAGATTGCTGGACAAACGACACCGCAGCTGTCTTACTCGATTGTCTGTTCCCATCCTTCACAAACGAGGTCTGGCATCTCTAAAGTGGCTATCGGCTTTCAGCCGTTAGCAGTCAGCAAGAAAACCTCTTCCCTGAAAACCGATAGCCGACAGCCATTAACCATGACAACACATTCACACGCCCTCCTCAACATAGCATTCCTCTCAAAACGAGACAAACCGGACCTCCACCCCTATGCCTTCATTGGTGCCGTGCTGCCCGACCTCCCCATCTTTATCTTCTTCATCATCGAAGGCATCATCCTTAAAACACCGCAACGTGAACTCTGGGGGACCCGATACTTCACCGAGGCGTGGCAAAATTTCTTCGACATCTTCAATTCTGTGCCACTCATACTGATCCTATTAGGCATCGGATATTACCTCCTCAACTCCGAAAAAATAATCGTCTTCGCGTGGAGCCTACTCATCCATTGCGGTTTCGACTTCCTAACGCACCACGACGACGGACACCATCATCTCTATCCATTCTCCGATTATGCTTTTGAAAGCCCCATCTCCTATTGGGACGACGCACACCACGCCAACATCTTCGCACCCATTGAACGCGTCGTCGTACTCGTGGCATCCATCTATCTATACCCAAGACTCAAGACCCGACTTGCACGCTGGTGTCTGGTCATCGTGAATATCCTGTTCGTTGCTTCTTATCTACTCTTCTTCCTTTTCCGTTCGCGCTGATTTTCGGCTTACCCATCTCCTTGTCTGAATCGCGGATTACGCAGATTGCGCAGATTGCGCAGATTACATGGATTTTTGAGTCTTCGTTATCAGTGTCCATTCTATAATAAAATGCGCGTTAGGCAATCCGGGTAAAGAGAAAGCATAAGCCGTATAACCCTGATTCAAACGAATGTCTTTATGAAGGGGGGATTCGGATATCTAAAGCCAACAATCCACATAACCTATCATTCAGAAGGAGACACAGCGACTACCAGAAACCTCCTAAAATCTGCGCAATCCGTGTAATCCGTGATTCAGACAAACAACACCGACAGCCGCCTGCTGATAACCGATAACCAATTCCACATTGACAGAAAAGTAAATCCGTGCTAAAATCGCAAACAAATCGACAGCAAAAAGGAACCCTGGGACATATAAACCGATGCGAACAATCAGAGCACGGTTGGGAAACCGATATTTTTTTACGCGTTTCGCTTATCTGCTTATACTCTGTCTCTGCGGCGTTAAGGCATTACCCGCAGACACAGATACCGAACCCGTTGTAATTTCTGAACACCGAGCGATTAAAGCCATCCGAACCGAAACACCACCGACAATCGACGGAAAATTAGACGATGTGTGCTGGCAACATAGCGCGAAAACCGGTGAACTCATCCAATTTGAACCACAGCGTGGCGAACCCGCAACACAGCCGACCACTATCTACCTCGCTTACGATGCAAATAAACTCTACGTCGCCTTTGAATGTTTCAAAACCGATATGGACAACCTCGCCGCAAACCAGACGCGCCGCGACTCCTTTTTCTTCTCCGACGACCATGTCGAAATTCTGATCGATACCTTCCTCGACGGCAGGAACTGCTACGCGTTCGCCTTAAACGCACTTGGCACACAGACCGATCGGCGTTTGATTAACGAAGGCGCGAACAGACGGAGCGGTCAATCCAACATCGGCACCGCTATCTCGTGGGACTGCGATTGGCAAGGGCAGGCTGTAAAAGGAACGGACAGATGGACGGCAGAATTCGCCATCCCCTTCGCTGAACTCCGATTCTCAAAGAAGCGTGAAACCGCAACCTGGGGCATCAACTTTTGGCGCAACGATGAAGCACTCGCCGAAGAACAGACGTGGGCAGATCTCGGTGAACGCCAATACGCCGTTTCGAGATTCGGGCGTATGACAGACCTCCCGATTACCGACCTTGTTACGAAGCGGCCTATGAAGCTTAAACCGTATGCTACTCTGAAACCGCAGGTATCGCAAGCGAGTGACAGCGAAACTGCATTTGAAGTGAAACCGGATGCCGGGATTGACCTCCGCTACCCCATCAAAGATTTCACAATCGACCTGACGCTCAACCCAGATTTCGCACAAATCGAGGCAGACCCCGACCTCGTGAACCTTAGCGACATCCCGCTCCGTTTCCCTGAGAAACGTCCGTTTTTCCTCGAAGGCAACGAACTCTTTCAGATGCCGCTCGACCTGTTCTATAGCCGACGGGTCGAAGATTTAGTCGGTGGCGGGAAGGTTATCGGAAAATTCAGTAAATACAATCTCGCCTTTATGGGTGCCGTCGCGGGACCAGAGAACCCCGATAAAGAGATAGAAACAGGTGAGTTGCCGCTCACGAACTATAACTACTCTGTCCTCCGACTGCAAAGGGAACTCGGAAAAACGTCATCTGTCGGGTTTTTAGGTGTGAATAAACAGCGCGGCGGCACCTATGACCGAGCCGGTGGAATGGATGCACGCGTCCGACTGCCAGCGGATGTGAACCTCAATCTCGAATACGCACGCGAATGGAAGGCAGGCGGTCTCGACATGGCGGAAAGCACGGCGGATGACCTAATCTTCGTCCAACTTGACCGCCGGACAAATGTATTCTCTTTAGACGCGATTTATGCAGACATCGGTGAACACTTTAACCCCGAAACCGGATTCGTCCCGCGCGTCGATAGACGCGGGCTTGTCATTCGGAGCCGCTATAATAAGCAATATAAAGGTATCCTCGAAAGACTCCGTGGCGAAGCAGAATATGAGCGACTCGCCAACCACGCCGGCGAACTCACAAACCATAGAGCGCGTTTTAGCGGACTCATCGGCGTTAAAGATGTCTTCTTTTTCTTTGGACCTGAGTGGTACTATCACGTTAACGACGACAATAAACCCTTCACTGACAGAACAGTGCGGTTTTTCACCGGTTGGTTCCCGCCAAAATACGTACAGATCCGAAATACCGGTAGCTTCGGTATCCGGGACGATAAGGACACTTTTTTCATCCGTCCAGAGATTACGATCCGTCCCACCGCGAAACTCAGTTTTGAGTTCATTTTACAACGGTTGCATGAAAAGGAACAAGATGCGTTGCAGTGGCAGCTGTCGGAATGGACCCGACGGTTTATCGTGAATTATCAATTTGCGCAGCGGATGTATGTCAGAACCAGCGCAGAATTCACATTAGAAAAAGAACGCCGAGTTTTCGCACTCTTCGCCTATGAGTATCGACCCGAAAGCAATTTCTTCATCGTCTACAACGACAACCGAGACATAGACGGCGACACCGAACGGATCGTATTCATCAAAGTCGCACACCTTTTGAAAACGGATCTGTTTTAGTTGTCAGCCATCAGCCGTCAGCAAGAGAACTATGGTTTAACAAACATTCTCTTTGCTGATGGTTCCAATTGCCGATGGCTGACCGCTAATTTTCCTTGACACAAGCCTTCCTGCAGGATAAAATTAAAGGGATATATCCGAAAAGTTGGAGGACACTCCCACGAAACCCTTTTTGAATCGCTACCAACACTGGCTACTCGCAGCACTCTCAGCGCTCCTGCTATTTCTCAGTTTCCCAAACGTAAACTTTTTTCCTGTTGCTTGGGTCGCGTTGGTGCCACTCTTCATTGCCCTCATCCGCGCAACAGGCTGGAAATCCGCCTTCTGGATCGGTTACGCAACTGGGCTGCTGTTCTTTGCTGGACTGCTCCCTGCCATCGCGCTTCTCTATCCGTATGCCAACATCTTTGCTACACTGGTCGGGTACTTACTCCTCGTCGGCTACACGGCACTCTATTTCGCTGTTTTCGCAGCACTCATAAAATTCGTCCCGATCCGTTTTTCAGGCATATTCTTTCCGCTTGCGATCGCCTGTATCTGGACGGCACTCGAATGGGTACGGAGTTGGATGATAACAGGGTTTCCATGGGGCAGCATCGGGTATTCGCAATGGAACAACCTGCCCGGCATACAGGCTGCATCGCTCATCGGTGTACACGGTATTAGTTTCGTCATCGTGTTTTTCAATGCCAGTATCGCTTTCCTGTTTTGCAACCGCCACCAGTGGCGACAAGAAATCCGTACCCTCATCCTACCGCTAATTTTAGCGACCTGCTGCTTCGGCTACGGTGCCTTCCAACTCAAGGACGCTGAACCTTTAAAACCCACATCGGATACCACAGCAGCTGCAGACGCTGAAACCCTGACTATCGCACTGATTCCGGGTAATATCTCGCAACTTCAGAAATGGGATAGCGATCAATTTCCACGAATTTTGCAGCGTTATATCAACTTGACATACCAAGCCGCCAACGAAAACCCCGATCTAATCGTCTGGCCCGAAACAGCGATCCGAAGCGAGGCGTTGACCGGGCAATGGCCCCTATATTATGGAAGGTTCTCCCGAACGCTTCGCGATATAGCACTTCCGATACTCATCGGCACTGCAAACTTAGGAGAGACGATAGACCCCGCAATCGGCACATACTCTAAAAGTGATGAACCGAAGGAATGGAAGGACGTTAACATATACAACCGCGTTTTGTCCATAGCACCAGACGGACAAATACACGGCGCTTATGCCAAAATGCATCTCGTTCCGTTTGGTGAGTACGTGCCTTTGGCAGACCTGCTCCCAGATTTCATCCCGAACTTTATCCAGTTCAAACCCTTTACGTCAGGAAAAACAGTAAACCTTTTACCCGTGTTTAACGTTAAAGATAATACAGAATCTTCGGGCAACGGGTTGGGACCTCCCTACCAAGAGGCAGTGCTTAACGTTCAAGATAGAACAGCAGATCCCCAGAAGAGAATAGACATTGGTGTCTCTATCTGTTTTGAATCAGTGTTTCCAGACGAATTTCGCAGACCTGTCCAAAAAGGTGCCAGCGTGATGGGGGTCTTCACCAACGATGCTTGGTTCAAAGGGACGGCTTTCCCGGAACTGCATCTCTCCATGGTACCCTTCCGTGCAATTGAGAACCGAATCGCTGTGTTCCGCTGCGCGAACGGCGGATTCACGTGTGTGGTAGACAAGTTTGGTAGGATTACAACCCCGATGGTTACGCCTGACACGGATCAGGAGATTCTCGTTACACCTGTCCAGCTCCTTTCGTCTACGGAACGCGAAAAGACGCTCTATACGCGCTACGGCGATTGGTTCCCGATACTTTGTGCGATCATCTGTGTCGGATGGTTCGGTGCGCAAATCGTAATACACCGCCGCCGTGACCACTTTTAATAAGATCGGACTTACACACAGCTTCTCAAAGTCCCCCTGATAAGGGGGATTTAGGGGGTTAGGGATTTAGGCTCAAAGTCCCCCTGATAAGGAGGATTTAGGGGTTAGGGATTTAGACTCAAAGTCCCCCTGATAAGGGGGATTTAGGGGGTTAAAAACAACGAAATTACTACTTTTTACGTAATTAATGAGGAACACTATGATTGTAGATTTAAAAAACCAGGCTGAAGAGATGCAAACCCGACTCTTAGAACTCGGAGGTTATCTTTGACCTGGCTGAAAAACAGAAAGAATTAAAAGAACTCGAAACAGCAACCGCTGCCCCAGATTTTTGGAGTAACACACAACGCGTCCAAAAAACCAATCAACGGATCGCAGTGCTCCGAGATGAAATCGGCGAATACGAAGAACTTAAGGGCAACGTTGAAGACATCCAGACGCTTGTTGAGCTCGCAACTGAAGAGAACGATAGCAGTTTACAGACCGAAATCGTAGACGGCCTTGAAAATGTTGCCACTGCCCTCGAACAACTCGAACTCCGGTTGATGTTAAATGGTGAATTCGATGGGAACAGTGCCATTCTTAATATCCATCCTGGTGCAGGTGGCGTTGATGCCCAAGATTGGGCGGGGATGCTGATGCGGATGTATCTCCGTTGGTGCGACAGCCGCGGTTATGAAACACAAATCGTAGACATCACTGTCGGAGACGAAGCCGGTATTAAAGGCACGACGATCCTTGTTACAGGCACGCTCGCTTATGGATACCTTCAATCTGAGACCGGTGTGCATCGACTCGTCCGTCTGTCGCCCTACGATTTTAATAAACGCCGCCATACCTCTTTTGCCGCCGTTGATGTAACCCCCGAAATCGATGATACTGTAGAAGTTGACATCCAACCCGACGATCTTCGTATAGATAGTTATCGGGCGAGTGGCGCGGGCGGACAGCACGTCAATGTCACAGACTCCGCAATTCGGATTACACATAAACCGACAGGGATTATTGTGCAGTGTCAGAACGAACGTTCTCAGCACAAGAACCGAGAAATCGCTATGAAGCTGCTCCGCTCGCGACTTCACGAAAAATATCGCGCTGAACGCGAAGCAGAAATTGCCAAACAGCGCAGTGAACGCTTAGAGATTAACTTCGGAAGCCAAATCCGTTCCTATGTGCTACACCCATACCAGCGCGTCAAGGATCTACGCACGGATGTCGAAACCGGGAACGTCAACGCCGTTTTGGATGGCGCGTTAGACCCGTTCATCGAGAGCTACCTCAAAATGAAAGCACAAGAAAAATGAGAATAACTGACAACTATTCCCCGATTTTTGGTTGCTTTATGCAGGAAACTGAAGTATAATTGTTAACGATAACACATCACCTCAGAAACAGAAAATTTGAAAAGGGAGACGCAATTCGTGGAAGAGACAAAGGACCTAATTCAGCAACGTCGTGAAAAATTGGACGAAATCCGCCAATTTGGTGTAGAACCGTATCCGCACAAATACGAACCTACACATACGACAGCCGACATTCACCAAGATTTTGCCGATACTCAGGAAACACCTGACGAAACGCAGACCGTACGCGTCGCAGGCAGGATCATGACAAAACGCGACCACGGTAAAAGCAGTTTCGCACATCTACAGGACGGCGACGGCAAAATCCAAATTTACGTCCGACGCGATAAAGTCGGCGCGGAACCCTATAAAATCTATCGGCGTTTTGATAGCGGTGATATTGTCGGTGCTGAAGGAACGGTCTTCCGAACACGAACAGGTGAACTAACTGTTCTCGTCGATGCCATCGAACTCCTCTCGAAATCTATTCGACCGCTCCCTGAGAAATGGCACGGTTTGCAAGATAAACAGACCCGTTACAGGCAACGCTATGCCGACCTTATCATGAACCCAGAGGTGAAAGACGTTTTTCTGAAAAGAACACAAATTGTCCAAGCGATCCGTGACATGCTTAACGCACAAAATTTTATTGAAGTAGAAACCCCCGTCCTTCAACCGATTTACGGGGGCGCGAACGCTCGACCGTTCACAACGTATCATAACACGCTGGAACAATCGCTCTACTTACGTATCGCAAATGAACTCTACCTCAAACGCCTCATTGTCGGCGGGTTTGAACGCGTTTATGAATTCTCGCGCGATTTCCGAAACGAAGGGATGGATAG
This sequence comes from Candidatus Poribacteria bacterium, assembly GCA_022394775.1. GTDB lineage: Bacteria > Poribacteria > WGA-4E > WGA-4E > WGA-3G > WGA-3G. The sequence goes on along the minus strand of JAGFCB010000240.1, from coordinate 21,016 downwards.
AGACCATAACCCCGAATTTACGATGCTCGAACTCTATCAGGCTTATGCCGATTACATTCAGATTATGGAACTCACTGAAAACCTAATCGCTGATACCGCGAAAACCCTGCACGGGACAACGAAAATCCCTTATCAGGAGCACGAACTCGATCTCACGCCACCATGGCACAGGCTGAGTATGGTCGATGCTGTGCGAGAACATAGCAGTATTGATCCGACTGCATTATCGGCGGATGAACTATACAAAGCCGCTGTTGACGCCGGGGTTGAATTGGCTGGCGATGAGTCGAAGGGCAAAATTATCGCTGAACTCTTTGACAAATTCGTGGAACCGAAACTCATTCAGCCAACATTTATAACCGATCACCCGATTGAAGTTTCGCCGTTTGCAAAAAAGAAACCTGATAACCCCGAATTCGTTGAACGCTTTGAATTCTTTATCTGCGGCATGGAGGTCGGCAACGCTTTTAGTGAACTTAACGACCCGATCGACCAACGCCAACGTTTTCTCGAACAGGCGAACAGTCTTGAGGCGGGTGATGACGAAGCCTTCATGGTCGATGAGGATTATTTGCGGGCTTTGGAGTATGGGATGCCACCAACCGGTGGACTCGGAATCGGTATCGACCGACTGACGATGCTCCTAACGAATCAGTATTCTATTCGCGACGTAATCCTGTTTCCACAGATGCGTCCAGAGAATTAGCATGAGAACAGCACCACCTCTCCTTACAGAAAGGTTACTACTTCGTTCGTTTACACTTGAAGACGCAGCTGATTTACAACGCCTCGTTGGTGAATTCGATGTAGCATCAACATTAACGAATATGCCACATCCTTATGAAGACGGGATGGCGGAAGAATGGATGCAATCTTGTTCTGATAAGTTTGAAAAAGACGAAGCACTGAACTTCGCAATTACGTGCAAAGCAGACAAACACTTAATCGGCGGCATCGGACTAAGACGCGACCAAGAGAACGAGAAAGCTGAACTCGGTTACTGGATTGGGAAACCGTATTGGAACCACGGGTATGCCACCGAAGCCGCGAAGGCGGTTGTTGCATACGGCTTTGAAGTGTTGAAACTCAACCGAATTCATGCTTATTGCTTCAAACGGAACGCCGCTTCTGGACGCGTGCTTGAAAAAATCGGGATGCAGTATGAAGGCTGTCTCCGACAGCACATAAAGAAATGGGATAACTTCGAGGATATAATCGCATACGGGATGCTAAAAACAGACTACGATTCACTGTTCCCCCCTGATAAGGGGGGTTAGGGGGGTTGAGTTCTGTGCATAATGTATAAGTCATTACAAAATCGTGGAACGAAGTGAAACGATGCCCAGGTACCAATATTTAAAAATATGAAATTTGAATGGTTTGTAGCCTCCCGCTATCTGCGTTCTCGGCGAAAACAGTCTTTTATCTCAATTATCAGTATCATCTCAATCGTGGGGGTCGCACTCGGGGTTGCAACAGTCATCCTTGTCATCGCTGTGTTAGACGGTGTTGAGGAAGGACTCAAAGAACGGTTCCTCTCAAACGAAGCGCATGTCGTTTTACGTTTAATTGATCACAGCTTTTTCGGGAATTATCAAAATCGCATTGCGCAAATCGAGACCCTTGATGATGTCGTCGCCGCGTCGCCAGTAATCTTAGCACAAACCGGCGTTTTTCGGGAACATGCGAATACCATTCAGGACGTAATTATCATCAAAGGCATCGATCCGGAGCAAGAAAACAAGGTAACAGGTTTCTCAGACTTAGTACAGGGCTCAACCGATCTGAAAAACTCGGAACTTATTGAAACGGCTCGGTTTATCAGGGACGAAACAATTACCGGTGGTATTGTGCTTGGTGGACGTTTGGCAGCCCGATTCGGCGTTGTTGAAGGCGATGTCCTGCGGCTACTTGTGAAACTCGAGCAGCATCCCTTTAACGAGTCAATGCTCGTGCCGGACTTAGCGAACTTCGTTGTCATCGGGTTCTATGAATCTGAGATAGAGGTCTACGATAGCAATTTTGGGTTTATACATATAGACGCTGCGCAGAAATTGTATAACCAAAAGAATCTCGTAAATTCCATATTCGTCCGCTTAACCGATGCTGAATTAGCAACCCGGACCGCCAGCAAGATTGAGGATACCGCTAAATTTAGCGTCTTAGAAGGGATGCCGGACGCGAGAACATGGATGGAGGTGCACGCACCGCTCTTTTCGGCACTTCGGTTAGAAAAAATAGCGACCGTCATTATTGAGGCACTTATCATTCTGGTCGCCTCCTTTAACATCGCAAGCACGCTCATCATGACAGTGATGGAAAAAACAAAAGATGTTGGGACATTGAGAACACTCGGTGCGTCGCGCGGGAATATCATGCGAATCTTCATGGTTCAAGGCAGCATCATCGGGATTTTCGGGATAATGTTAGGAACCGTCTTGGGGCTTGTGATCTGTTGGCTCCTTAGCTCGAACGCCGTGAGACCGTCCTACTGGTCCTTACTCGTGCTTATTGTGCCAGTTTTCCTGCAAATCCTGATAACGACGCAGCGTGCGCTGCGATACAAAGGCGGTTGGAAGTTTGCCGTCAGTGTTTTATGGTTGATCGGAATAGCCTCCGCACTCTATTGTATCGTCAAACCGATTTCATTCGTGGACCTTGGACTTAGCCAAATCTACCAGATGCACCAAATGCCGATAAAAATCAATTGGTTGTTCGTTATCTTCATCAACGCGCTTTCACTCTCAATCTGCTGGCTGGCGACGCTCTATCCCGCATGGCAAGCCGCAAATCTGAAGCCTGTGGAAGCCTTGCAACATGAATAGCGGAAAAAAGGAAGACCCGTGACGAATTCCAAAGAAACACTTATCCGCATTGTAGATTTACATAAATCCTATTACGACGGTGAAGCCGAACTGCCGGTCCTGCAAGGTCTCGATTTTGAAGTAAATACGTCAGAAATACTTGCAGTTATCGGGGCATCGGGAGTAGGAAAAAGCACCTTGCTCCATATCATTGGCACGCTTGACCGCCCAACGACAGGGAGTGTTTTATACGAAGATCAAGACATTTTCGCCTTACCCGATACCGAACTCGCTCGGTTTCGGAATCAGGAAATCGGTTTTGTGTTTCAATTTCATCACTTATTGCCGGAGTTTACCGCACTTGAAAATGTTGCAATGGGTGCCTTAATCGCGGCAGCAAACAATAAAGCGATTTATGAAGATGCGGAGGCATTACTCAATTACGTTGGGTTGTCTGAAAGGATGTCGCATTATCCAAACCAGTTGTCCGGCGGTGAACGCCAACGCGTCGCAATCGCACGCGCACTAATTAATAAACCGAAAGTGGTACTCGCTGATGAACCGACAGGAAACCTTGATCGGCGAAGTAGTGAAGCAATACTCGAACTGCTGTGGGATTTGAACACAAAATCTGGACAGACCTTTATTATCGTAACACACAACCGAGAACTTGCCCGGCAAGTAGACAGGGTTGTCGAACTCGTTGATGGGAAAGTAGTTTTGTAGTTATCGGTTATCGGTTATCGGTTTTCAGTTAATACCTTGTGGCGGGTAATTTTATGATAACTGCCACAAATTGCCTCTTGTAACTGACAACTGACAACTGACAACTGACAACTAAAAAGGATACGTTTATGTTGATTTATATCGACGGAGAATTTTTACCAAAAGCGGAAGCAAAAGTCTCTGTATTTGATCACGGCCTGCTTTACGGCGACGGTGTTTTTGAAGGCATCCGCTCCTACAACGGCAGAGTCTTTAAACTCGATGAACACTTGGAGCGGCTTTATGATTCTGCAAAGTCGATTATGTTAGAGATCCCGATCTCCATTGAAACGATGGAAGAAACCGTGCTGGAAACGCTCCGCCGAAATAACCTCAGAGAAGCCTATATTCGATTGATCATAACTCGCGGTGTCGGGGATTTAGGATTAGACCCAGATAAATGCCCAAAACCGAGTATCATAATTATTGCAGATAAGATCGTCTTATATCCACAAAAGTACTATGAAGACGGATTGGAAATTATAACGGCTTCTGTCCGACGCAATTATGCTGAAGCCATTAATCCGCGCATTAAATCCTTGAACTATCTAAATAATATCTTAGCGAAAATTGAAGGAAAACAAGCTGGGACGGAAGAAGTCTTGATGCTCAATGCCGAAGGGTACGTCGTTGAATGCACTGGGGACAATATCTTCTGGATAAAGAACGGAACGCTCGTTACACCGCCAGTGCACATGGGCATTTTGGAGGGCGTTACTCGCAACAGCGTCATAGACCTCGCACGTGAAGCCGGTATACGCGTCGAAGAGCGCGTCTTCACACGCCACGACCTCTATATTGCCGATGAATGCTTTCTAACGGGGACTGCCGCTGAAGTTATTCCCGTTGTGAAAATTGACCGGCGCGCCGTCGGAGATGGGCAACCCGGAAAGGTAACACAGAGACTTATCGCCGCATTTCGGCAATTAGCCAATAGCACCGGCACTCCGATCTATACTACGGATTAGTACACCGTTCCCATGATGCGAAAGTACCAGCGACGCACAGGAGGACTTTTAAAATTATGGATGCCATGAAAAACATTCTTATGCTGGCAAGTCTAATAATTGGACTCGCCGTAACCGCTGTTTTGGCGGAAGAACAGACAGATGTGGTATTTGGACCTGAAGTACCTACGACAACAGAACCTACACAGACAACCGTTGATACGAATGCAGTGCCAACCACCGAAACTGAGCAAACAGATACCACAGATACCGATAAATCGGCTGTTGACGTTGACCCACGCTTCCTTGTCAAGAAGATTTCTTTTGACGGCGTGAAAACGGTCTCTGAAGACATGCTACGTACGCTCATCCAGACGCAGGTTGATAGCGAAGTCTCAGAGGAACTCCTCACAAAGGATGTGAAGAGCCTTTACAAAGACACAGGCTTCTTTGCTGAGGTCAAAGTAGATACCGAACCCGTTGAAGGCGGCGGGCTTGAAATCATATACAAGGTCGTCGAAAACCCTAAAATCTCTGGGCTTAATATTATTGGAAACGATAATTTAAGCGTCGGAAAACTCAAGGACGAGATTACGCTCCGTCCCGATGAAATTTTTAGCGACCGGCGGCGATGGGAAAGTGAACAAGCACTCAGAAATGTCTACCACGAAAAAGGGTATTACCTTGTCGGTATCCAAACCCACCTCGATAAAAAGAAGAATGATGATGATGAAGAAACGAATACCGTCCAAGTTACCTTTGAAATAAATGAAGGACCGAGAGTGCGGATTGAGGAGATTAACTTTATCGGGAACGAGAATATTTCCGCGAAAACACTAGAGAAAAAACTCAAAACCCGTACCGGTAAACCTTTCGATCAGATATTGTTTGAAGAAGAAGATATGTCTTTAAACCTACGTAACTACTATCAGGACCGCGGATTTGCACAAGTCATGGTCGTCGGTTACGAAAAACGGTTCACAGAAGATAAAACCGGATTGATACTCGACATCACCATTGATGAAGGTCCCGAATTTGTTGTCGGAACCTATACGCTTGAAGTGGAAGCAGGTGCCAAAAGCCTCTTTTCTGAGAACAAAATACGCGGGATGCTCGATCCTGCTGAAGGCGAAATTTTCAATCGCGGCAGCTTTGATGAATCAATCGCAAAATTACAGCAGGCTTACCTCGATAAAGGCTACCTGCTTTCTGAAGTTTTACCGACACCCGTCTTCAATGAAGCAGATGGAGTGGTCGATATTACCTTGAAAATCAACGAAGGCGATATTATAATCATCGGTAAAGTGATTATCACAGGACTTGAGAAGACGGTGGAACACGTCGTCAAACGCGAATTGGATTTCTTGGGCATTAAGTCGGATGAGTTGTTGGATGTGAAATCTTTGCGCAAAGCCCGGCAACGTCTCTTCCAAATGGGGTCTTTTATTCGCGCAGTCGATTTTGTGCCGAGCGACACCGCTGAAGAGAATCGAAAGGATTTAAGAGTTAATATCGCCGAAACACCCCGGACAGGGATGCTGAGTCTCGGTGGCGGCTACGGTAGTGAAGGCGGCATCTTCGGCACAGCAGAAGTCGGACAAAATAACCTCCTCGGACGCGCTTATCGGGTACATCTAAAAGGTGAATTAGGCACACGCGACCATCACACCGCTGAACTCAGTTTTGGCACCCCGTGGGTCTTCGGAACCCCGACTCGGCTGAATGCCCGAATCTACAATAATCGACGCTTCCGCCGATACTACGGAACAGTCGGGAGATTGCTAAACCGATCGGGAACGGATTACCTATACGATAGATATGTCTGGAGTCGGAGAGGGGCATCTGTAACGCTCGGTAGACCTATCGCTTACGACGTTGATCTGTCCGTGAGGCTTCGGAATGAACACGTCGAAGCACACAACCCGGACGAAGAGTTGATCAACCGATCCACGCGTAGTATCCTCTTTGCTATCGGCAGGGATACGCGGGATTATCGGACCTCGCTGTATGATCCAATGGGTGGCTCGTCTCATACGCTCTCTTATGAATACTCTGGCGGTATCTTGGGTGCTGACAATGAATTCCAGAAATACTCCCTGGATACCAGCTGGTTCTATAGCGGTTGGTGGAACCATGTCATTGCCGCACACGCACGCGCTGGCTACATGGTCAGTAAAAGTTCGGATCGCCGCTTCTTATTCTACGAACGCTTTTTCCTCGGCGGTGTCGATACCATCCGCGGTTATGAACAGTGGGAAATATATCCAGAGAGCTTGAACCCTTATGGCGGGAACAAAGTATTCTTCGCGAACTTAGAGTATCGCATTCCGGTTTCACCCCAGCTAACAGCTGCCCTGTTTTTCGATATAGGACAAGTTTGGGATGAAACGGTCTCAAACCCGTTTAATTTTGATCACATCAATATGAAAAAAGGACTCGGTGTTGAAGCGCGACTGAACATGTTTGGCATGTTAGCTCGGTTAGGCTGGGGGTATGGCTTGGATCGACTTAGCGGCGAACCCGCTGGTAAATTCCACTTCACAATCGGACCCGGCTTCTAACTGAAGCGTACTGGGCAGTAGAACAATCATGAACGAACTCATAAACTTGAATAGCTGGCAATAAATGCCGCAAAATCTTTCGGAAAAAAGGAACCTAATTATGAAACCATTTCAGTTGGGTGCTTGGAAAGCACGCCTAACGTTATTAATTATCGCTATCGTCGCTTTTGGTTTTAGTTCTGGAAGCATTGGACAAGAAGCCTTCAAAATCGGAGTCGTCAACACAGAAGAGGTCCTAAAAGGATCCGATGCAGCGACAAAGGCTACTGATACACTCAGAGCCGCAGGCGAGAAACTACAAAAAAAGCTGGAAAGGATCTCCGAAGAAGTCCGAACGCTCCAAGAAAAGAAAGCGAAAACAGAACTCTTCGTTGAACAAGCACAGACTGCAGATTTGGATAATGAAATCCTCCAAAAACAGCAGGAATTTCAGCGTGAGCGCGAGATGGGACAACAGGCACTGCTCGATAAAGAAAGAGAGCTACTCGAACCGATTTACAAGAACCTCGAAGACTTGATCATTAACGTCGGCAAAGCTGAAAACTATGACATCATCCTCGAAAAACGGCTCATCACACTTTATGTGAAAGAAAAATACGATTTGACAAAGCGGTTAATTGAGTTGATGAACGAAGATAAAAAAAATGATGAAAATAACGAAAATCCTGAATAATGTTAGACCGCCTAAACTCCGTAATATGAAGCGATTTATAACTACGGAGAAAGGATTAGGGTTAGATGCATATGAAACTCAGGGAAATTTGTGAACACCTCAATGGAGATCTCTCCGGTGATGGTGATATTGAAATTACAGGAGTTTCTGGAATCAAAGAGGCACTCCCAACTCAGATTACCTTTGTTGCCAACCCGAAGTACATTGCCGCTATAGCAACAACGCAAGCCGCCGCGATCATTATTGGGCGCGATGTTTCTGGCAACGCAAAGCCGACGATCCGCGTCGATAATCCGTACTGGGCGTTCGTTCAAGTTTTGGAAATGTTTTCCTATGACAAAAACCATCACGCACTGCCAGGAATTCATGAGACCGCAATTTTAGGACAAAACGTTAAACTCGGAGAGCGCGTCTCAATCCAAGCCTTTACTTATATCGCTGACAACGTTGAAATCGGAAACGATACCGTCATCCAGCCTTTTGTTTATATCGGTGAAGGGACTAAAATCGGGGTCGATGGGCTTATCTATCCACACGTTAATATTCGTGAAGAGGTAACCATCGGCGATCGAGTGATTATCCATTGTGGTGCCGTTATCGGCAGCGACGGCTTCGGATTCGCACCCGTGAGCAATCGACACCACAAGATACCACAAATCGGCACTGTCGTTATTGAGGACGATGTGGAGATCGGCGCCAATACGACCATTGACAGAGCAACACTCTCTGAAACGCTTATCAAACGTGGCACTAAATTGGATAATCTCGTCCAAATTGCACACAACGTTGAGATCGGAGAGGATTGCTGCCTCGCAGCACAGGTCGGTATCGCAGGGAGTACCATAATCGGTGACCGCGTCAATATCGCTGGACACGGTGGTGCCGCTGGACATCTCACACTCGGAGATGATAGCGTCGTTTACGCAAAATCCGCTGTTACGAAGGATATGCCTGCTGGGAGCCACCTCTCTGGATTCCCTGCCCGTCCACACAAACAGGAGTTACGAATCCACGCGGCAACCCGAAAGCTGCCAGATATGCTCCCTGAATTCGCTAAACTCCAAAAACGGGTGGCGGAACTCGAAGCAAAACTTCAAGAGTTGGAGGATGAATCGTAACGACACTTCCCAGATTCAGACGTTTCACCCCCTGGATTACGTGGCTGTTTTGCGACCAACGCTCCTGTTTCCAGTCTGGACACTTGTCCTTTTAGGCTATCACCACGGTCGCACCTCCATAGAAACACCAGAGACTGTCCAATCGCTACAGCTGTGGGTAACCCTTTGTCTCTACACACTCCTCATGGGTGCCGTCTACATCATCAATCAGATAGCAGATAAGGAGACAGATGCAGCCAACGATAAACTCTACCTCGTCGCGCAAGGGTATGTTAAACTACGGATCCTTAAATGGCAAATCGGTATACTCATTACACTCTCAACTCTGTTGAGCCTGCTCGTCTTTTGGGAAAACCCAGCGTATCTCATCCTCATTTTGCTGTCAACCCTACTCGGATTTACCTATTCGGTCCGTCCTTTTCGTTTAAAAGGGATACCGATTGTTGATCTATGTGCAAACGCGCTCGGTTATGGGAGTATCGCCTTCCTGATAGGCTGGTTGACTATCGCGCCAATCGGCATTGAAGCCGTCCGGCGAAGTCTACCGTATCTATTCTCTGTTGCTGCTGCTTTTGTGAATACAACGCTCCCTGACATAAAAGGGGATCGCCTCGGAGATGACCGCACAACAGGGGTATGGCTCGGAAAAAAACTGGCATGCCGCTTAAGCTTGGTGCTATTGGTCGCTGCAATCGTCTCCAGCGCATTTTTTAAAGACTGGATTGCGGGGGCAGCGGGTGTCGGATGTTTGCCAATTTTTATCTATATGAATTTTCGACCGGAACAAAATGTTATCGTCTGGGCAACACGCATCGGCATCCTGATATTAAGCTTATGCGCGGGCGTGCTATTTCCGCTGTATTTGCTTTGGTTTGGGATAGTGCTATTCGGAACGCGCTGGTATTATACAACACGCTTCGGAATCCGTTATCCTTAAAAGGATGTGACTTACGCATTTGCTCTTAAAGTCCCCTGATAAGGGGCGGTGAATGCCCATAAGGCATTCATACCGTTGATTCTTTAGGGGGTTTAAAACTAAAAAATCTACTATCGCGTGCTAAATTTGCGTGGGCCCCGTAGGATTTACACATGGAAATTTGAGAAAACATGAAGACACTGTTCGCATACCTTGAACTGACGCGCCCGATTAACGGCGTTATCGCCTTCATCTCCGCTTGGCTCGGTGGTATGTTCGCGAGCCAAGGCAGCGTGGCAAATATTATCGACATCCGTCTCCTACTGGTCTCTATCTCCGCGCTTGTCTTGCTCTCTGCGGGTAACGCCATAAACGACTATTGTGATTATGACATCGACCGGATTAACCGTCCAAAGAGACCGCTCCCGTCGGGGCGCATCCGGCGCAGAGATGCCCTAATCTTCGCAATCGTCCTTGTCGCAATCGGTATCTGGTTAGGGATCCTAATTAATAGAAACGCGACGGGCATTGCAATCCTCGTGTGCCTCGCACTCGTGAGTTATGCTTTCTGGCTGAAACGTACCCCTTTTATCGGCAATTTAGTCGTCAGCGGATTGACCGGTCTCACTTTCATTGCTGGCGGTGTCGCCATAGATTCAGTGAAGGGCACCCTGATCCCTGCGACCTTCGCGTTCCTGTTCACAACAGCAAGAGAGATCGTCAAAGACCTTGAGGACACAGAAGGAGATTTGAAAAACAACTTCAAAACCCTCGCAATCCTCAACCCACAACTCGCTATAAAGACGGCTATCGGTTTCATAGCGTTGCTTATCCTGTTCAGTCCTATCCCGTATCTATTCGGCTGGTATTCATGGCATTATCTGGTAACTGTTGTGATCGGTGTTGATCTCGTGCTTATCGGTTTAGCAATTCGTTTATGGCGAGATGCTTCTAAGGAAAATTGTGCATCCATTCAACATTGGATGAAATGGGATATATTCGTTGGACTTGGAGCCATCTATATCGGAACATTTTTATGATAAACTACGATGAAGTGATCGCTTTCTTGGAGAAAGAATACCCGGATATGGACGCGGTTACCCGTTTTAAACAGGCATATCACACCTTTTGCGAAACAGGTAAATGGCAGTCCGCCTACGAAGTATCTGTTGCCGGTTGGCAACAACTTGATGGGGTCATGTTGTTAGCACCCGCGAGTACGCCCGACGATGACTATCAAGTCCACCTCACAGCGACAACCGAACGAAGTTTGAGAGAACTCTTGAACGCATTCCCACGACGGTGCACTGGACTCTTTCATCTTACTGAGAAGTGGATAGAAGACAGAATTCACGATGTTTTAGAGGGCGATATAGTTCAGACCGATGCAGGTGCCTTCTATCGAGGTATCAAGCGCGGAAGCAGCACAAAAGCCGAACAGCGTATCGTTTCAAAACGGAAGGATGTGATCGTCTCGCATCTGCGGAAAATAGCCTCATTGAAAGGTAGATTTGAACACGCGCAATTCCTCATTGAAGGACATTTGATAGTAGAACGCGCCGTAGCAGACGGACTTCCGATCGAAACACTGCTCTATACCATAGGATTCCTTGCGACACCGGAAGGAAAGGCACTTCTCACACATGCAACCGCCGAAAATCTATCCACCTATCAAGTCAGCGATGGCGTGATGGGTTCAGTCACAACAACACGACCTATCCCGCCGATCGCGGCTTCGGTGCATCTCAGCTACCCGAACTTCCTTTCGGCATCCAATAGTCTCAATTTTCACTTTAGTCCGAGATGTCTCTTACTCATTGCTGAGAATGTCGGAAACCCGGATAATCTTGGGATGACGTTACGGACGGCTGACGCAGCGGGTGTATCTGGTGTTTTATTGAGCGATGCTGGAGCGAACCCTTTTCACAAAAACTGCATTCGTGCCTCACGAGGGGCAGTTGGACGGCTGCCGTTATTCCATGCACCAAGTATCAGTGAGGCAATTGAGGTGCTTCGGGCATCAGGTTGGTACGTGTTAGGGGCAACAGCCAGCGCGGAGAGCCAGTTATACACAACAGAATTTGACCCACCCACAGCCATCGTTGTCGGTAATGAAAACACGGGACTTTCCGATGAGGTACGCCAATCCTGCACAGAATTAATCGGTATTCCGATGGCATCAGGACAATCGTCGCTCAACGTCGGCATCGCTGCGGGCGTCTTACTTTATGAATTAACGCGACGCTACAGAATTTGACAAACCCTCATAAATATGGTAAAATTCATAGAACAATTGGTGATTCACTGACACCAACAAAATCACAACGCGCAGCGCAAGATTTAACGCAGCTAAAGAAGGGAAATCGCATTTGAGATCGAATTGGGTTCTCGACCACTTCCACGAAGTCCTTAAAAAACATGATGCAGGTTATTTTGTGCTGATTGACCCGGAGCAGTGCGCGGTTGAAAAATGTGCCAAACTCGCTCGCGAAGTCGAACGGGCGGGCGCAGATGCGATCCTACTCGGTGGCAGTTTTTTAACGAACGACTTGGATCCGATTGCGAAAACACTCAAGCAGGAAACCGACCTACCGGTCGTGCTTTTCCCCGGCGATTCTATGCACCTCACACCGTATGCTGACGCGATTCTCTATACAACTCTAATCAGTGGACGCAACCCAAATTATCTCATTGGGGAACAGGTTAAAGCAGCACCTTGGATCCAACGCTACGCGCTTAAACCCATCCCTACTGGCTATATGCTTATTGACGGTGGTAATGGCAGAACCAGCGTTGAATTTATGAGCGGCACTATCCCAATCCCTCGCGATAAATCGGATATAGCGGGACCGCACGCATTAGCCGCTGAGTACCTCGGTATGCAGATGGTGTACTTAGAGGCTGGGAGTGGCGCATCACACCCCGTCCCTGATGAAATGATTTCTACAGTGAAAGCCCAGATTAACATACCCTTAATTATTGGCGGCGGCATCCGGACACCCAAAATCGCCGCAGAAAAAGTGGCAGCAGGTGCGGATTTTATTGTCACCGGAAACGTCCTCGAAGAAAACGACTCCTTTGCACTTATGAAAGCGTTCGCTGATGCTGTTCACGGGTAAAACGAAGTCTACTTAATTATTGATCGCACTAAAAAATAAAAGGATTGTATTATGCCTGAAGTTAAAGAAATACACATAGAAATAGATACCGATGAGACGACTGACGCAGAAGCATCTACTACTGATGCAGAAGTGTCTACTGATAACGATACCGCTGATAGCAAAGAAAAATCTTTTAGGACACGTATGCGAGAAATGGCTGAGGCAGCACTTGATACAGTCAAATCTGAAGTCAAAAGAGAGATAGAAGAGCGTATTTCACCCGTCGAAGAAAGTACTTCCAACCTCACATCAGAAGTAAAAAAAGAAGTAGAGGCAATTATCCAGCGCGTTCGTGAGCAATACGAAACAGAACGCGAAGAATTATTGCGTGTAGAGATTGAAAAAGAGGTGGAAACCGCTGTAGAAACAGTGCATGAGAAATATAAGGAAGAGCGCGATCGCCTGCTACGCACAGCCGCGGAGGCTGAAAATACCAAAAAACGCTTGCAAGCCGATTATCAGCGGCAACTCAAGTTCGCTAACGAAGGGATCCTTGAGGGGATGGTGCCTGTGTTGGATAGCTTGGAAGCCGCTATTAAAAGCGTGAGCGAAAAAGTTGACATGGACGATGTTTCGCCTGAATTCACAACTATTAATGAGGGCGTGCAACTTGTTCATAAGCAGTTACTCGACGCACTCAAAATCCACGGGCTTACGCCAATCGAAGCGGTTAATAAAACATTCGATCCAAATCAGCACGAGGCACTTCTCGTTACACCCTCAGATGAAGTGCCAGAAGGACTGGTGATTGAAGAATATCGGCGTGGCTATATGTTGCACACCCGTGTGCTGCGTGCTTCGCAAGTGGTCGTCTCCCAAGGACCAATCGAAGAAGAAACACCAGACGATACCGCAGATGATAGTGATGAAACTGACACGACTGAATAAGGCATAGGAGGGGTAGGGCATGACGCAAAAACGCGACTACTATGAGGTTTTGGATGTCGGTCGTGGTGCCGATGAAAACGAAATAAAAAAGGCATATCGCAAACTCGCCATCCAATTCCATCCAGATAAGAATCCTAACAATAAAGAAGCTGAAGATAAATTCAAAGAAGCGACAGAGGCTTACGAAGTGCTACGCGATCCTGAGAAACGGGGCAGGTATGATAGATACGGGCACGCCGGATTAGAAGGTATGGATACCGATTTTGGTGGGTTTAGCGTGAACTTGGATGATCTGTTTGGGGATGTTTTTGGCGACCTCTTCGGTGGCAGCCAACGCGGTCGTAAACAAGGGCGGAGTTTACAGTACAACCTTGATGTGACGCTTGAAGATGTTATCCACGGCAAAGAAGTCACGATTCAAGTACCGAGAGTTGAAAACTGTCCGGAATGCCACGGCAGCGGTGCCAAGAAAGGAACCCAAATCATAACGTGTCCACAATGCCACGGCAGGGGGCAGGTCAGTCAATCGCAGGGCTTCTTCATGATGTCCCGGACCTGTCCGCAATGCCGCGGCGCAGGTGAGGTCATTCAAGAACCTTGTCCACCTTGTGGTGGAAGAGGGCGCGTCCGAAATACACGCGACATTAAAATTAACATTGATAAAGGCGTTGATACCGGTTTTAAATACCAATTACGCGGTGAAGGTGAAGTAGGTGCTAACGGCGTACCTCCGGGTGATCTATTTATCGTCATCAACGTTACACCACATAAACATTTCCAACGTCATCAAAACGATCTTATTACATCCGCCAAAATTTCGTTCGTCCAAGCCGCACTCGGTGGGAAAATTGAAGTTGAAGGTATTGATGGACGTGAAGAATTGCAGATTCCACCCGGCACCCAGTATGGCGCGCAGCTGCGGATTCCCAACAAAGGGGTACCACACTATAAACGCTCCTATGCAGGCGACCTTGTTGTTGAGATCGACATTGAAACCCCAAAAAATCTTAATGACGAGCAGCGGAAAAAATTAGAAGAGTTCGCGAAACTGCGGGGCGAATCCTATCAGCAGGAACACGGTGGATTCTGGGACAAACTGCTCGGTAAACATGACGATGAAGGATCCTAACAGTAGGAACCGCTGCGCTTTCGGGTGGTCCGTGAAAAAATGGACTGGGCAAAGATCACTGTCACCACTTCTCAAGAGGCATCCGAGGCAGTCGCTAACTGCCTCTTTGAAATGAATGCCACTGGCGTTGAATTCAAAGAAAATGCTGCTAATCTCGATCTCATCGCGTACTATCCTTTAGATGATAGGCTTGGCGCGCGGATGCAAAAACTCCGAGACTTTCTCACAAAACTGCCAACGTGGAATATCCAACCCCGCCCCGCAACTATCGACCTAAAACATGTCAAATCCGAAAAATGGGCAGATGCGTGGAAAGCCGCTTTCCCGCCGCAACGGATCGGAAAACGGATACACATCACACCGACATGGCACGATACACCGCACAATGAAACGGATATCCTGATCCAACTCGACCCGGGTATGGCGTTTGGCACAGGGTACCACCCGACGACTCGGCTCTCGCTTGAATTGTTGGAACCGACAGTCGAACCGCATTACGTGGTCGCTGACATTGGAACGGGTTCGGGTATCTTAACAATCGCTGCTATCAAACTCGGCGCGAAACAGGTTGATGCAATTGAACTCGACCCGACAGCTATTCCCGTCGCCGCAGCGAATTTCCAAACAAATGATGTGACACCTTACGTTCGTTTATCTCAAGGGGATGGGCTTAAAGCAGTCGCGCGTAAATACCATCTTATCATCGCAAACATCTTGACGAAGGCAATTCTTCCGATCATCCCAGACTGTGCGAAGCGGCTACATCCCGCGGGGACCGTCATCTTTTCTGGGATTTTAGAGACCGAACTCGAACAAGTTCAATCCGTATTAGAGGCAAATCAGTTTGAATGCCTTCAGGTCATCAGCGAAATAGAAGACAGTATTACTTGGGTAGGCATCAAGGCGGCACGACTTGTACCGCAACCTGTTAGTTTACCGGTATGAGCCACCTGCTATTATCTAAGGTGCCGGTTGCTCCTTTGATAATCCATGGCAGAGGTTACACCGACCGAGATTGAGATGGGGCATCGTCGGCGATTTTTCATCACCTCTTAAATGGCATTTCAGACACTCAGTGTCTTCGTTTGAAGCGCGATGCACCTCGATATTGGAACGCGCAGGCGCAGCGTTGAAAAAGAGGATTACCATAACAATCGCAAAGATAAGACCAATAACGCAGACAATATACATAAGCGTTTTGGCACTGGCTTGTTCTGTGGGCATCTATCTAAAATGAAACTCCTTATAGGACTTACGCAGACCCCCTCGCAGGCAGGGTTTCAAACCCTGCCTGCAGTGCGTAATACGTAGTTATCATGGAAAAATGCGTAAGTCCTGTCTTTATTCAAAAAACGGGAAGAGGATCGGTATATTTTCTGCTGTCAGTGATGTGCCGTATTCGCATCCTTCAAACGCCTCAGCGTATACAATTTGTCTGCCTGACTTTTTGCCGTATAGCGTTATCAACAAATCTCGATACTTTTCGGCTGTATCGCGAAAACGATTCAAGAGCCGTTCAGCGAGCCACGCCCGTCGTGCCGAAGCATCAGCCGGGACAGTATCCAACGTGCCACCATTATAAGGCAGCCATTCATAGAATTGCGATACATGGCAGTGGAGCATATCAATCTTTTGCTCAATTACAGCGTCAATACCGACAACCACATCTGGTGTGAACGGATAGGGTTTCATAAAACCATCGCTCAAATAAACGATAACAGGGTTCTTCTCCAGATGCGGTGTCAGCGCGCAGATATTCGGGACGGTAACCATATACGCCGCATCTTGCACCAACGTTGACGTATACCGATGATCGGGATGGTAATCGTTGGGGCGGTGCGTCATAATCACATCTGGATGGAACTCACGAATCGTGCGGATAATCTGATACCGGTTTTCTAACGTCGGCATCAGTTCGCCGTCGTGATTGTCCAGAAGTTCATATTCAATACCGATAACTTCGGCGGCGGCTTGTGCTTCAGCATAGCGTCGTTGTGCCAAGGGCGCACCACCCATTTCGTGGTGTCCCGCGTCACCGTTTGTAACGGAGACAAACTTAACGCGATGTCCCTGTTGCACATACTGCGCCGCGACACCGCCCGCTTTAATATCACAGTCATCGGGATGCGCCCCGAAGACCAACACATTGAGTCGCGTTGCTTGCGAATCTACTATATTAGAAGTCTGTTCGGTTGGCATTTTTCATTGTCCTTTAGTTCAAACCTCTCTATTGATTTTTCACAAAAAGCACTTCATTACAAAAAAGTTTCGTCTGCCTCTTCAAGCACCGCGTCTTAACATTATAGCATCTTTCATAAGAAAACGTAATTTCAATTTGACTTTATCTCAATTTTCTATACAATTGAAAAAAGCGCGTTAAAAAGACAGAGGAATTTCTATTTTATGAAGAACTGGAAAGTTGAAGTCTCCTATAAACCCGAAGTCCCCGATACTGTTGGACACGGTATCCTTGAGGATATCGCCGACCTCGGTATCAGTGGTGTCAATTCTGTCCGAACAGCCACCGTCTACTGGATTGAAGGTTCACTCGACGCACAAACGATTGACCGAATCGGTACAGAACTCCTCGCCGATCCGATTACACAGACCTACACCTTCGCGACGCAAAACGACACTGTGAAAGACTGGACACTTGAAGTACAATTCAAGCCGGGTGTCACCGACGCTGTCGGCGATAGCACCGTCAAAGGCATTGCTGATTTAGGTGTCACAGGTGTCACCACCGTCCGGACAGGACATAAATACTGGTTGACGGGCACCCTAAACGCTGAAGTGCTTGAGACTATTGCGCAGCGGCTCCTTATGAACGATGTTATCCAAACGTTCTCTTACCAAGAACCGTCACCGTAGCAGCTATCTGCTAACTCGCATACACCCGAATCACTGTGCCTAAATGGAATTGGACTAACAGCGAAGTCACTGCTTGACGTAGGGCAAAACGGAGGCTCGTTGTTGGGGTGACGCGCTTCGGTTTACCTAACGTAACGCTCTGAAATCCGTGCTTCTGAAGCAGCTGTGGCAAAGAGTGTGCCGAGAAATAGTAGAGATGATCGTGCGGGTGAACGTAGGGCCAATCCGCTTTCTGCAGACGACTCTGTAAACCCTCCCCATTCGGCACTTCAATAACCAAAGTGCCTGTCTCCGGTTTCAAAACTCGACGCAATTCACTCAGGAACGGATTGAGTTCAGAAATATGTTCTAACACATGATAAAGCACAATCGCGTCGAAATGTGCAGATGGAAAGTTCGCCTCAAAAATATCGGAACACTGCACATCGAGTTCATACTTTTTCTGCGCGAATGCACTCCCACTCTTCGACGGATCAATACCGTGTGCTTCCCATCCGTGTTCACGAGATAGATAAAGAAAAGTGCCAATACCACACCCAACATCCAATAGCCGCCCTTTGCTCGGATGCTGTTTCTCTAACTCTATGAGACGTTCGTTCATCTGTAACCACTCCATGCTATCCGTGCGGATCCGTTCCACTTTATCGGGTGGATAGTAAGCTTCGGTGTACGCCGCCTCAAGTGTCTGGCGGTTGATACGTGGATTCACATACCGCAATCGGCACTGCTTACAGATAACCACCGACAAGGAATCTTTATCAAAAAGCGGTTCCGCCGCATTGTGTTCACATATCGGGCAATCAATATGTTCTAACGTATTCATGAACTCCACCTAAAACAGCGGCACCCCTTGTGCTTCCACATACACCGAATAGAGCGATTGGCTCCCCATCATAAACAGTCGGTTCCGTTTCACGCCGCCAAAGCAGAGGTTCGCACAGATTTCAGGCAGATGAATTTTCCCGATTAGCGTTCCATCTGATGCGAAGACATGCACACCATCGTATCCATCGCCGACCCATCCAGCACTCGCCCACAGGTTGCCATCAACATCACATCGGATACCGTCAGCGATACCCGGAGCCATATCGCAGAAAGCCGCTTGCTCGCCCACACGTTCACCATCTATAACATCATAGACGTAGATATACCGTGGTGTTCCCTCTGTATGCGTAACGCCTGTATCAACGACATAGAGTTTATCATAGTTCGGTGAAAAGCAGATACCGTTCGGTTTTTCGAGTGCATCTATCACGACAGTCGCTTGCCCAGTATCGGGGTTCAGACGATAAACGCAAGTCGGCAATTCAAACTCCGCGATATGCCCTTCGTAGTTGAGCATAATCCCGTATCCGGGATCCGTAAACCAGATACCCCTATCCGGGTGGACAGCTACATCGTTAGGTGCGTTGAGCGGTTTCCCGTCAAAACTATCCATCAGGACGGTAATTGTGCCGTCGTATTCTGTGCGTGTAACGCGCCGTGCGCCGTGTTCGCAGCTAATAAGTCTACCTTGTCGATCGCGGGTGTGTCCGTTGCTATAGTTTGACGGCTTTCGATAGACACTTACCTGACCATTGGATTCCTCCCATTTCAGAATCTGATTGTTCGGAATATCGCTCCAGAGGAGATACCCGCCATCGCCGAACCAGACGGGGCCTTCTGCCCAGCGCGACCCTGTCCACAACCGTTCAACGACAGAATTGCCAATCTTATATTTTCCAAAACGAGAATCTATGACCTCAATCGCCGGATCTGGATAACGGACAACCGTCCCATCCCAATTTCTTTCTGGTGGTGTATGCATACAATTTTCCTCCAAGTGCGCTACAAATAGCAAAATGCTTTCGGTTCTGCAATAGTATATCACAAATCCATGTTTTACGCAAAATCGTGTAGTCTCACCCTTCCTCCCGTCCTTGACATCTTCTCGGAGTTCCGCTATAATGCGAATTATCTATGACAGTGGGGATATTCGTTACCGGTGTCCCAACGCCGAACAGGTGTTAGACCTATTTGAAACATCTACTGTTGGCAAGGAGTACGCGACGGAATACGTTGATAACATGACACATTACAACAAAAAGATACTGGCGATTTCAAATTAGTGACATGGTTGGTGATCAATTAAGTCAGAATCTCGGAAGATACAGAGGACACAGAAGACGCGGCATTAAGAAGTTTTTTGTTACCACACCCGTCTCTTGAGAAAAGAGATGTAAGAATCACAATAGCATTTTCAGCGAAATTCGCGACAATTCACGATTCAGACAATTGACAAAATACGTACACACCCATCGTTTCTTTCCATATTTCCGCGCTTTGTGGAAAATTTCATAGCAAATTTCATAGCAGCTTTCACAGCACTCTCCACCAGAACCGTCAAAACCCACTTGTGGCTTAGGTTCAAAGCCTTTCACAAATTTCACAGTTTCCTGATTTGCTATGAAAACTATGAAATTTTACGCCATTTTTCTGCATCGCTGGAGAGGTCCGTGGACGATTTTTTCCATACAACCGGCAGAAATAGGAAAACTGGACGGTCCTGGAAATGAAACAAAACCCTTGAAAAAAATCATCAAATGTGGAATAATATGAAGTAGAATTAAAATAACTTTGGAGGGCGAAGCTTGCAAGCCCATATTAAACAGCAAAGGAGAAAATACGCAAGATGCCACTAAACAGAAAAATACGTTATGGCATGGTAGGCGGCGGACCGGACGCATTCATTGGTGCCGTCCATCGTAAAGCCGCAGCACTTGATGGCGAAATTGATCTCGTCGCTGGCGCGTTCTCATCATCACCCGAAAAGTCGCGTCAACAAGGGAGCGAACTCTTTCTCGACCCAAACCGCGTCTACGGCTCTTACAAAGAAATGGCAGAAAAAGAGAGCCAACTGCCCAAAGGCGAACGGATTGATTTCGTCTCAATCGTAACACCAAACCACGTCCATTTCGATGTCGCTAAAACCTTTATTGAAGCCGGGTTCCACGTCGTCTGTGATAAACCGATGACAACAACGGTTGCCGATGCCGAGGCACTCTGTAACCTCGTCAAACAACACGATGTCGTCTTTGCACTCACGCACAACTATACCGGTTACCCGATGGTGAAGCAGGCACGTGAACTCGTGAAAGCAGGGAAACTCGGAACACTCCGGAAAATCGTCGTAGAATACCCACA
>JAGFCB010000132.1 GCA_022394775.1 Candidatus Poribacteria bacterium | reverse complement strand
GCTCGCATAAAGCGCACTTCAATTACGGCGGTCCCGACAAGTATCGTCCAAATATTGGCGAATCGCCGTGGGAGGAAAGTATGCGTGAGATGATGGATGACTACAGCTGCCCACCGGGTTCCGTTGTCATCTTCACCGAAAGCCTCGTCCACGCTGCCAATGACTGGACGAACCCAGACAATCCGCGGTGTGCAGTCTTCAATTGTTACAACTCTATCTGGGCACAATGGCACCGGTTGAACCTAAGCCACGAAATCATCGAGACGATGCCTCCGAAACGGCAATCGTTGTTCCGTGGGACGTGGGCGATTGGTGGGGGTCCCGGCGGAAACCGAGAATACTCGTTGGAAAATAACACCACGTGATAACCGATGTCAATTTGGCGCGCTCAAGAAACGCGGCGGTAAACTGTGCCAGCAGCGCGCCATTTACGAAGCGGGGAAATAAAAAGAGCTGGAGTGTCTGGCTCCAGCGATCCAACATAAATATACCGCAGCAGTAGAGGTTGCGGTTGGCTGTCCCTATTTTTCCAAGCGGAAAACACCGTCCATACGGAAACCCGTATTCGGGCAGAGGAATTATTAGAGAGCAATGTTACATCTTAAACAGAAATTTTTCTGCTATCTTCGGGATTGGATTCTATTGGCGTTGGTGTTACCGGAGAAGGAGCTTGCGGAACAGGCTCCCCGTGTTTTTGATAACTCTCCTTAACACCCTTCCAAGCGATTGCGAGTTCTCTTACTGCATCTTCTGGCGTATCTGAAAACGCTGATACATTGGACATCTCAACAAAATGAGCCAAATAATCGCCATCTTCATCAAAAAACACCTTCACGGTAAAGCCATCAAATACATTTTTATTCATTTTTATCTCCTTGATCATACCGCATGATAAATTCCCTTACCTGATAACCTTTTGCCTGTGCTTTTTTCGATTGAATTGGCAGACGATAACCTCGCGGCGAATATCAAATGCGATGACTGCCTGTAGGAATTTACTTGCAATGCGTCTCTATTATAGGTGCTAACACTTGCGCGCTTCGGGCAGGGACGTAAAGTTGAATCGACTGTGTCTGCCCTTCCATAGCAACATCTTGCCACGGATAATGGACTCCCTCTACAGCACCGTGACCCCCATACATCACATCATCGGTATCGAGAATAAGACGATAATCCGCCCTTTCAGGCACAGGGATCCGCCAATCTGTAACGGATTCACTCGGATGAAAGTTGAAAGCAAAAACAAGTCCACCGCGCGCGTAAACAATCTGTTTCGCAGCCTCGTGGATAAATAATAACTGGATATCCGCATCAGCGAGCAAATGGGACACTTTATCAAGGTGCTGCATCTCCCGGTCAAAAGCGTTGAGATACTTATAACGGAGCGTATCATCATCAACAAGGTGCCACTGCCTGCGCGCATACCAGTAAGAGTTATTGTTTCCCGCACGTGGGAAATCAATCCATTCAGGGTGTCCAAATTCATTTCCTATAAAGTTTAGGTACCCCTCACCCCCCAAACTAAACGTTAAAAGTCGGATAAGTTTGTGGAGCGCAACGCCGCGAGAGATGAGATGACTCGTCGTGGAGATACGCATGTTCGTGTAAAGTTCAGCGTCCATGAGTTGCATAGCAAGCGTCTTATCACCGACAATCGACTGGTCGTGGCTCTCCACGTAAGCGATGTGTTTTTCGCTTGCACGTCGATTGCGTAACATACCGTAAATCTCGCCGATGTGCCACGCTTCGTCCGTTTTCTCCTTCAACAACCGAATCCAGTAATCTGGGATACCCATCGCGAGCCGATAATCGAAGCCGAGTCCACCTTCCTCAATAGGACGCGCAAGCCCCGGCATACCGCTCATATCCTCAGCAATCGAAATCGCGTCCGGATTAACAGCGTGGACGACCTCATTCGCCAACATCAGGTAAGCGATAGCGTCCAACTCAACACCAGCATCGAAATAATCTGCATAGTCAGTAAATTCGCGTTCTAACCCGTGGTCGCGATAGAGCATACTCGTGACACCATCGAACCTGAACCCGTCAAACCGATACGTCTCCAACCAGTAGCGGATATTGCTCAGCAGGAAACGTTGCACCTCGTATTTACGATAGTCAAAACAACGCGAATCCCATGCGACGTGTTCACCCTTCGCACCCGCGTGAAAATACTGATGCCCTGTGCCATCAAATTGGCTTAAGCCTTCGTTGAGATTCTTGACAGCGTGGCTATGCACCATATCCATGATAACCAACAGCCCCAGACTGTGCGCCGTATCAATGAGTTCTTTGAGTTCCTCTGGTGTCCCGAAACGACTTGAAACTGCGAAGAAATTGCTGACATGATACCCGAAACTCGCATAATACGGATGCTCCATTACCGCCATCAGTTGCACAGCGTTATAGCCTAAATCCGCAATCCGGGGCAAGATGTTCTGTGTAAACTCAACGAATGTCCCGACCCTCTCCGCTTCTTGCGCCATCCCGACGTGCGCCTCGTAAATCCGTAAACCCTCGTCGCTGATGTCAAAATCGGGTGCGCGGTGCTGCCACTGATACGGATGCGAGGGTGACCAATACTGTCCTGTGAAATCCGCGTCCGCTTCCTGAACGACACGCTGAACATACGCCGGAATTCGATCGAGTCCACGTACGGGGGAGATCCCCTCGCCTTTACTGACGACATGCACCTTGACGAAGCTGCCGTGCATGAATCTATCCGCAAAGTCCGTATCAGGCAAGAATAGATGCCACACACCCCAGTCATCAGCAGACATCGGGTTCGCATCGCGCGACCAATCGTTAAAATCACCGATGAGCGCGAGCGCCGCCGCACCGGGTGCCCATTCGCGGTACCAGATACCGGTTTCGCCTTCGTGTTCACCACGATTGAAACCGAAATATCGGTGCCCTTGGCTAATCTCGCCTAAGACACCCCCCGTCTTTTCAATCTCGGCTTTGAAACGCTGATAATGTACAAACCGCTCTCGTAACTGCGTCCTATACGGTTTTAGCAAAGGATCCGTGTCAATAAGAGCCGTCCCGTCAATCCTATTTCGCATAATGCCTCAGTTTAGCACAAACTGCCTTGCAATTCAAGCACGATGTACGCTAATATAAACACATGCGAACACTGATATATCCCATACTTATTGCCATGGCAGCGTTACACATCACAACTATTAACGCCGCTTCGGACACGTTTGAAATTCAGGTGTTTGATGAGAAGGTAAAAATACTGCCGCCTTACAGACTTACCTCAGGAAAACAATACCGACTTCAGGTGGTCTCCTCTGATAATCAAACACGCTCAGCACAGTGGTTCATCGCAGGGAATTTAGGCAGGATTACGACGGGTGAGGCACCGATACTAACAGCGGTTTTTGCCGGTGAAGGAAGTCTCATCTGCCGCGTCGATGGCACGGAACAACGCGCAAAACTCAGCGTCGTTCCAGCAACAAAAATTATCGACAGCGGCGGTGGAAAACTCGAAAGTCCTATAGCTGTAGCAATTACACTACCGAAAAGTGCGCTTGCAACTGAACAGCAAATCGGGATAGAAATTGTGACACCGCCGGGATTACCGCCTGCGGCACAACAGTTCGTCCGTGTCATTCGGATTTCACCGGAACGACTCGTCTTGAAACGGAGCGCGCAAATCACATTCCGCTTTGGAACAGACGCAAATCCACAAATCTATTTCTGGGAGTCATTCGGGAAAAGGTGGGTACCCTTACGTGGCAGTGTGAATGCAAATGAAAGCAGTGTAACGGCTTCCATCAACCATTTCGGGATCTATACCTTGATGGCACCTGTCCCGAAAAATATGAAACGCACCGATCGGTTACAAATTCAGAATATCAAACTTTCGCCGCGCGTGTTTTTTGCACCGGACATGCACCGACTGACAATAACCTACCAACTCAACGCACCAAATGCGACGCAAGCGTTCGTGACAATGGACATCTTCGACCTACGCGGCAGACGGATCCGGCGGCTCCTTGCGGATACGCAGCGCTATATTGGTGCTAACATCGCACAATGGGACGGATTGACAGATGACGGAAGGCTCGTCCGAAACGGACGCTATTTACTTGTGATTGGTGCGAGGACGACTTCGCAGCACGCGATGCAACGGAAATTGATCGTGGTCTTCAAATAATGCCAAGATAAAGGATCCGTTTTTTCTTCATACATCTATAACCTCTAATAATAATCCCTAAAATTTACCCGTAAATCACAGTCCGACAATATTATTGTCCGTCCAACACATCAGCCTTTTCAAGGATCGCCATTGCTGTCATCCGCAAGAGCAGACTTTGAGGACTAACGGCATACCATTTTCCATCAGCAAGAGTCGTAATAACGAAGTCTCTTTCACTTGCCTCAAGGGATTCAGAAAAGAAATCATCGGGTAACCAGTTTTCGTAAGTCACGGGTTCGCCGTTATCCCACTGCCATTGTCCCTCTTTTTCAGTATCGCTAAGCCCTATCCAATAGAATTCATGTCCAAAAACAGCGGTTAACCATGATTGTTCTGCTGCGTCGTTAATCGTAACGAGATGCGCTTTTTCTGCTGTCGCCTGGGCAACGGCATCGTCGCGAGATTCACACGGGATCCTTTTATAGGCGTGCCCGTTCGCAGGGTTGACTATCCAAACCGCGTCAAATGCTGGGATTGATATCGGTTTGAGGGCTGCTCGCGTAGTGGACGGATCGAATGGCATTTTATCAGGCGGTGGTTCAGGAGCAATCGGTTCGCTGTCAAAAGTGAAAGTGAGTCCATCCAGTCTGTCTCCCGGCTCAAGAAGCACAGGTTCAGCCGTTGCCTCAAGTGTTTGGTACTCCACCGAGAATGTGTAATTTGCCGTGTCATCTTTCTCGTCCAAAAAAAAGAGAAAGTAGCCATCAGCATCTGTTCGCGGGCTTCCACCTGAACTCCCGTGTCCATTTTCGTGCGTGTAACTGAAACCGAGGCGGAGCCGCGCATTGCGGAGCGGTGTCCCATCTTTAAAGAGGACGCGTCCGCGAATCCGCATCCGAGGTTGCACGGTGACCTTCACGTTTTTGATATGCGACCCCGGTTCAACACTAAACCCGATCTGACTAAAATCATTACGCGGGTAGAAGGTTATACCGCGGATGTCGATAGATAAAACCTCAAAGTCGGGTTCAAAATCGTCCGTTTCCAACTCTGTAACGCCACTCGTGTACATCGCAGCGAAATCCTTTTCTGCTGTAGCCTTCGCAATTTTTGCCTCGAGATCGCTCGGAAAAAGCGCGTCCACATTCTGAGGGAGGGCACTGAAATACGACCCCCTTGGTGTAATACCCGTAATCGTAAATCGTCCGTCTGCATCTGTGCGTGCGCGTCGCGTATTCGGATAATTCATTGGAGAGAAAGCACCGTGAATCCCGGGCCCGATAGCCATCGTGGGTCCAATCATAACGGGTAACTCGGCGACTGGATTGCCTTCTATATCAACAACGCGTCCGGAGAAAGTTCCTGTTTCCTCTTCCTGAGCGATACTGCGAGTAACTAAACCGATGCAAAGTGAAATAACCGTTATTAACAAGAACAACCCTTTTGGGTAAAATGAATGTTTCATTATTTTTTCCTTTCTGGTAGGACATAAGATTTACTGCTTCAACGGCAAATTTTCTTTTTCAATCAGTGCTGTCCGAATTAAGGATATACCCCCATGTCCGGGTCCAAAGTCTTCCCATTTTCCTGACGGACCTATAATGACATAATCCTCTTCTCCACTACTGGTATCACTGGGTTGCTGAAGCCCCCAGTTTGTGTAGGTGAGAGGTTCACCGTTGTCCCATGTCCATTGCCCTTCCTGCGCAATGTCGTTGAGTCCGATCCAACTCGGTTGACCGCCAAAGACGGCTTGCAACCACTTCTGCTCCATTTCGTCGTTGATGGTAACCAGATAGCCACCTTCGGCAGCGGCTTGGCTTTGAGCGTCTTCCCAATCCTCGCACTGAATCCTTTTGTAAGCCTGACCATTTTCTGGACGGACGACCCATACATCCTTTATACTCGGACTTGCTATCGGGCGTGAATCTCTTGTTGAGGCTGACGCACCCGCGAAACCCCCGCGGCCCCGA
Organism: Candidatus Poribacteria bacterium; assembly: GCA_022394775.1. Classification (GTDB taxonomy): domain Bacteria; phylum Poribacteria; class WGA-4E; order WGA-4E; family WGA-3G; genus WGA-3G. Next base: position 1,379 of record JAGFCB010000132.1, on the reverse strand, counting down.
CGCAAAGGCGATGCTGACGTGTCGTCAAACGTGAAAACAACATCGTGCGTTTGATCCCCGGATTTGAGAAGAATCGGTTTAGCACTCACAGTCTGTCCGAGATATACAAGCGACAGCATGCAGAATGTTGGACCTCCTAAATCCGTATCCATATAGTATGTAAAATATCCCTCAGCATCTGTTTGAATACCGCCATTTAAACTGGAAGAATTTCCGTGTAAACCTTCCCTTCGCAAGCGAAGTCTGGGACTCGCGTTAACGATCGGTGTTCCATCTGCGTGCTGTACCCGTGCGCGGATGTGCGGCTGCTGCACTGTAACCTCAATGTTTTCAATACGCCTGCCCAGACTCGTAGCAAACACAACACCGCGTTCCGGCATTCCGCTTGGGTAGAGGGATAGTCCGCCAATTTGGACTTTTAAGATACGGATATCTGATTTACGAGACCGGAACAATGATAATAACATAGGACCGTCAATAGCAGTGGTCACATTAAAGCGTCCCGCTGCATCGCTTTCAGCATGAAATGGTGGCGCATCTCCTCTTGGATTACGTTCTCGTATTGGGAACCAAGCACCATTGCCATCCACAACAGGTGTAAGGGCTATTTTGATCTCAGAAACGGGTTTCCCTGTTTCATCAAGAATACGACCAGAGGCAGATGGAAATAACGTTACATCAGATTCCCGATGGGTATTCCCGTTCCTACCCGTTGCATCGCGCCTACCCAATTGGTTCTGCACATCCGGTTTTGACGCAAGATTCAGTATAACAGGTGCCTCAATCAACTCAACTGTCATTTCCGACGCTGCATCGAAACTGTAAGGTTTCTGGAAACGCGATAGGTATTGATTATTGGCACCTAACATTATAAATACTAAGACCATCGTAGAAGCAGCGATTGCCCACGGTGCTAACGGTTTACCACTCGGAGAGACAGCAGGTTTTAAACGTGAAATCTCTCGCATGACGTTCTCCGTGAACTGAGGTGTGATTTGAAAATTGTCCAAAGCCTCTCGAATCATCGGTTCCTCCTTCTTTAAACGCTGTTGCGCACGGCGGAGGCGACTCCTAATCGTATTTTCCGATACACCTAAAAACGCACTAATTTCTACACTGGACATCTCACCGAAGTAATACAGTGTGATGACGGTCCGTTCACTCTCTTGGAGTTTCGCAAGCAATTTTTTCACAGCTTCGCGTCGGGTTTCTACTGCTGTCCGTTCGTTCTCTTCAATGACATATCCCGAATATGTTGCCTTTTCTAACTGCGCACTACTCGTTTCTTCAAGCGACTGTGTCCGTAGACGCTTTTTACGCAGCCACGTGCTGCAATGATTCGCGGCAATCACATAAAGCCAACTCGCAAAACGCTGTGG